>JAFUBE010001006.1 GCA_017460365.1 Eggerthellaceae bacterium | reverse complement strand
CGAAAAATGACAGATCGTGTCTGACGGGAAGTGTCACACTCATGGGATGATGAGGTCGTCTGCGCGGCGGAAGAAGCCCTCGCGTGCCAGGTCGTCTACGAGCGCCTCGAACAGCGCGGGGTCGACCGCAGCGCGGCCGGCTGCGAGTTCGGCTTCATCGAGGGCACGCGCGAGGGCGTGCTGCGATATGCCGTCAGGCGAGGCGAGGACCTGCTTCAGCAGGAAGCTGCGCTTCTGGCGGCGCGAGCCCTCGAACGCGCTTTGGCGCGCGTAGTGCTTCGAGCGACGCGACGGGTTCGCGATCTGCTGCTTCAGGTGGGCGCCGTAATCGAGCAGGGCGTAATACCAGCTGCGTGGATCACAATTGGAGCACGTGTCGGCGACATACGGCGCGAGCTCCCTGTCGGACACGCTCTCGGCATTGGGGAACAACTCGTGCAGGAACACGCTGCGCACATTCGTCTCGATGTAGGTTGCCGGCTCGTTGTACGCAAAGGCGACGACGCCCGCTGCGGTTGCAGGCCCTATGCCGGGCAGTTTCACCAGCTCGTCCGCCGTTCGCGGCAACACCCCGGAAGATTCAGCCGAACATTCCTCGCACGCATGCTTCAACGCGAGCGCACGCCGGTTGTAGCCGAGGCCCTGCCATAGCTCGAGCACCGTTGCGGTATCGGCCGCCGCGAGCGCATCGACCGTGGGGAAAGCCGCAAGCCATCGGGGCCAGAAGCGCATCACGCGCGCTACTTGCGTTTGCTGCAGCATGACTTCGGACACGAGCACCCCGTACGCATCATCGATGTTGCGCCAGGGAAGGTCGCGGTACAGTTCGCGCCCGCGCGCGGCGACAAGCGCCACGAACTCGTCGCGCCCGCGTGCGCAGCAAGACCAATCGGGTTCGGCGTTCGCAGCCTGCCCGTTACTCGCGCGGGCCATCGAGCAGGTTCTCGATATCGTCGAGCTCGTCGCGGAAGTTGCGCGCGACCGTTTCTTCGATGGCGCGGTACTCGTCGGAATCGACCACGTGGCATGCGGCGAGCTTGTCGAAAATGTTCTCTTCCGTGACCGGCACGAACATGCGCTGCACGAGCCCGGTCTTGTACGCGTCTTCGACCGCCGCCCGCGCCGCCATGTAAATGTCGTAGCGCGGAAGACCCTTCGAGAAACGTAGCAGGTCGGCGCGGTTGAGCGAGCTCATCGATGGATGATCGCGCAAGATTTCGTCCCAGATGCCTTCACGCTCGTTCTCGGTCGGATACGGGATGTCGATGATCGAAATCGGTTCGAGCAGCTCGTAGAAGAACGGGTCGGGATCGCCTTGCGTCGTGGCCGTGACCAGCACGTATACATCCGGGTCTTCTACGGCGGAGCGAATGAGGTTCACCGCCTCGCGCGCGCCGCGCGACATGTTCGCCATGATGAAGCTGGCGAAGCCCTCTGCGCCCTCGGGCGGCTGCGGCATCGCCCACATGTCGAGGTCGTCGAGCACCAGGATGCCCGGACCGTCGAAACGATTGTGCGAGTGGTTCATGCGCGGGCGGCTGTCGCCCTGCGTGGTGACGCACAGCACCGGCATGCCCTGCGCGCCTTCTTCCATCGACATGCGCAAGACCGGCAAGCCGAGTTCGCCGATCGTCGCATCGACGAAGCGCGTCGCATCTTCGATGATGGGCGAGCGGAACAGCATGGTGTCGTGCGCTGGCATGCGGTCGAGCCCATGGCGCGCGTTCATCATGGATATGAAATTGCGGAACCCCGGATCGCGCTGCAGGCCGAAGCCGAAATCGCGCATGACCGACACCGTTTCATCGTAGCCGGCCAAAGTGCGGTAGTTGAGCACCTGCGAGCTGGCCTTGGGAGCGCCGGGCGCCGGAGGTTGCCCGTTGCGGGCGACCTCGGCATTCGCCGTGGGGGCGATCGCCGTGTCCGGCCGCTTCGCGACTGGCGCAACCGGTTCGGGCTGCGCGGGTTCGGGCGCCGCAACAGGCGCTGACGGCTCTAAAGCCGCCGGTTCGGGTTCGACGTTCTCCGCTTCGATGCGCGCGCGTTCCGATTGCGCTGCGCGGTCCGCGTCGCGCGTGAACACGTACGAATCGGAGCCGTCGTTGGTTGCCGCGTGGTAGCTTTTCCCCACCGAACTCGTGTCGTACATGTCGTACGGGTTGAAGTCGGCGGGTGCGACGCCCATTCCGAGTTCCTTGGAGCGCTTGGGCGCTTCGGGCACGGACGCATCGGCGGGTTCCTGATCGGCATCGGCCGCCGAATCGGAAGCGGATTTGCCCTCGAGGGCGCGCACGGACGGGATGGAAATGCTCTCCACCTTCACGATCGAGCCCTCGCCGTCGATGAGGTCTTGCGAGATCATCTCGGCCATTCCCTCGAGCTCCTCGCGCGAGAAACCGTATTCGGCGAGACGGTCGAGTGCGAGATTCTGCAGCTCGTTGGCACATTCTGCGATTTCGTCGCCGGTGAGGTAGGGCTCGAGCTTCTCGAACACATATTCGGCCATCGAGCGCTCTTTCAGATCGCACGCGAGATTCCATGCCTTGCGCAGACCCGCCAGCTCCATGCCGTCGGCTATGTCGGGGTCAGCCACCGCCTTCTCGTAAGCCGCCAGATACAGGTGCATGCCGAGCACCCTGTCGCCCGATTCGCACGCCTGCGCCGCTTTTGCCAGGTAGTCCTCGTACGATTCGCTGCAATTGTTCTCAGTCATAGCATTACTCTTTCCTCAGTTTATTCAGCGTGAATTATCGCATGGAACGCAGCAGCGTTGCACCCGCGTAGCCAAAACGTTATGCAAGATTAATGGAGCTAAGGAAACGCGCCTTCATCGGACGAGGTGTGACACTTCCCGTCAGACACGAT
>JAFUBE010001005.1 GCA_017460365.1 Eggerthellaceae bacterium | reverse complement strand
CTGGTCTTCCTTTTCCGCAATTCCCACGATGTTCTTCGGGCGAGCCAAATACCTCGAGGCAGCTATTCAAGGGCTCGAGAATCCCCAAAGTCCTTATCGGGCGTTTTTCTTGGTTGGAACGAGAGGCAGCGGCAAGACCGTGCTGCTTCACCACATCGCGGACCTTGCGCGAGAGCGAGATTGGGTTTCATGCGAGGTGCATTCTTCGCATGCGGCTGAACGCATAGGTTCGCAATTGGGCGAGGCGATTTCGCGCAAGCGGTCGAAGGTGTCGATAGCACCTAAAATAACGCTTCCCGATGGTACTTCAGCCTCGATATTCGAAGCTGAACACGAAACTCGTGGCAACCTTGGACACCGCTTCCTCTCCGAAACGCTACAAAGCGCTTGCAAATCGCTTAAACGCAAAAAAGGCGTGCTCATCGCTATAGACGAAGTCCAAAAACTATCCGAAGAGGATGCTGTCGAGATAAGCAATGCGGTGCAGTCGGCTAAAACGCAGGGCTTTGATGTGATGCTCGTCATGGCCGGCTTGCCGCGTTCCAAGGAACGGATTAGCAGCTTCGGCGGATGCACGTTCCTTAAACGGACAAAGGAATTCGTCCTGAAGCCCCTGACTCGCACCGAAACCAAAGAGGCGTTTCGCAGCCTTTTCGCGAAGGTGCCCGAAATCGCAGTTTCCACAGACCAGATCGATGACATGGCCCACTTTTCCCAAGGCCATCCATATCTCATCCAGCTCGTCGGGCATTACATATACGAACGCATCGATAAGCTGTGCGGAGAGGAGCTGGGTAAGACAATCAAGGCCGTGCCACTCGGGGAGGCCGAGCTCGCGTCGTCCAAGGATGAGGCGTACCAGACGTACCGCGAAGATGTGCTCGTGCCGGTGCTCGATGAACTCGGAGAGGCGACAACCGCTTATCTCGCCATGCTCGTGTCAACCATGAACGAACATGGCATCATGGAGAGCGGAAAAGCAACGGCAGGTGCCATGAGCGCAGCCTCTTCGACAAAGACCGCGTCTACAAGCTACTTCAGAGACAGGCTCATCAAACTCTGCGTAGTGCAAAGCGCCGGAAGGGGGAAGGTGAAATTCCTGCTCCCCTACATCCCCCGGGCGCTTGCCGAAAAGGAACTCGAGATAAACATCGTCGATATCGATGAAGACGACTGGGATCTAGAAGTGTAGCCCGCAGAAACGCATTCTTATCATCCGGTGGACTGTGCAATTTCACCGTCCAGACTCCCCCATTATGCCCCTCAGGCTGTCTAAAAAACGGGTACCTGTGAAATTAGCGTCCATACTTTTCGTCAGCATAAATCCGAATTCGTAAAAGACAAGGTCATTGGAATTCTGACTAAATTCGAAGAGAAAGTATGGACACTGATCTCGCTCGCTTTCGCTTTGGGGGAGCTTTTTGCGGACAGCCTCCCCTTTTTGTCCCGATGTCATCATGTCTCTATTTCACGACCACTTTCACCGTGAGCGCTTTCGTCGCGGCCTTGTAGTTGCCGCTTCCTGCGGCCTTCACGTTCACCTTCATCTTGTAAATGCCCTTGGGCGCACCCTTCTTCACAGTGACTTTGCCGGTCGATTTCGCGACCGAAAGCCACTTCGACGAGCCCTTGGAAACCCGCGCATACGTCACTTCGCCTATTGCTTTTTTCGTGAACTTAACGGCGCCGGCCACGGCTTTGGACTTCTTCAGCTTCTTCGCACCCTTGAGGGAAACCTTCTTCGCAACTGCCTTCGCCTGCATAGGATTCGCAGCCCTGGAAATAGTGAACGACGACTCTTGCGCTCCGCCGTAATCGCCAATTCCCGTGATAACCACCTTGGCGGTCCCGGCGTTTACATTGCTCGCGTAAGCCAGCTTGTAGTCGGTATTCTCCACCAACTCCTTCCCGGCATACGATACCGTCGGTTTCGGAGTGTGTGCTTTACCCGTAAACGTGAACGAACCTGTCAGCGACACCGAAGCGTTCTTGAGGTCGCCAAGCGCAACTTTCGACGAGCTTCCGGAATCATCCACGATAACGGTATAGGTTTTGCCAGAGTCGAGCGAGGATACCGTCTTCGCACCCGACGCGCCCGCGACTGTTAGCGATGTAACACCCGAGACAACGAGGTTGTCACCTGCCTGTGAGGTACTCACAAGCTGGTCGCCCTCACCCGAAATCGTGATATCCTCCCCACTCTCGTTGAAATACTCCACTGCAAACGAAGATCCCGTGGGCTGCATAATCTCGACCGAGTTGGAATCCTCGTCGGACACGTTCACAATCATCTCGCTTCCTGCCGCAACCTGCGCGGTGACACCACCCGTCGAAGAAGCCACCGAGATGCTCGAGTCCTCGTTGATGTTCGTGAACCCAACTTCTTCAGGGAGATTGGACCAGCAGAGCACGTGCGAGTCTGCCTTGCCGCCTTCGGGGGTCATCCCAACGTTCGGCGCAACCAAAAGCTCGCCGGTATCGAGCAGTGTAGAACTGGTGAGTTCGTATGAAGCACCCTTCGAGACGACGTT
>JAFUBE010001004.1 GCA_017460365.1 Eggerthellaceae bacterium | reverse complement strand
CCTGCAGGCCGGTGCCCGAGACGGCCCCGCTCGTCCTCGCTGCGGTGGCGGCGGTGCGGGCGTTCGCGATCGTGTCGAAGTAGTACGCCTCGAAGTCGGTGCCCTCCTTGAGCTCGGTGTCGCCGAACTTCACGAGCCCGTCGGCGACGGGGTCGGGCGCAGCCTCGCTCGGCGTCGCGTCGGTGCCGGAGAGGGTGATCTCCTTGGAGCTGGTCGCCTCGCCGTTCACCGTGAGGGCGCCGTTCGCGTCAAACTCGCCGAAGCCGACGTTCACGTCGGACAGGGCGACCGTGCCCTCGACGTTCTTGCCCTTGCCGGTGATCGACACGGGCGTGTTGCCGCGGCCGAGCACGGTGGGGGGCGTCACGTCGAAGTCGGTCGGCTCGAGGTAGAACACGTAGTCGTCCGTGGTCACGCTAGCATTGGAGCCGGCGATGGTGACCGACGGCGTGGTGGCGGGGAACGTCACGCTCTCGGAGCTGCCCGTGTACTTGCCTGTCGCGGTCTGCGGCTGCGCCGTGATGTACTCCGTCCCCGCGGCCTGCTTCTGAGCGTCCGTCAGGGAGGCGGAGGTGCCGTCGAGCGAGGAGAGGTCGAACTTCTCGACCGTGAAGTTCAGCTCGATCGTCTCGTCGGAGTAGATGCCCGGGCCGTAGAGGACGAGCGTGTAGTCGCCGGCGTCGCGGACCTCCTTGACCGCCTTGCCGTTCTGCTGGTACTCGTAGCCGGAGAAGTACGCGGTTACCTTGTTGGCCGCCGCCGTATCGCTTCCATTAGCGAGCAGGAGGTCGGAAGTCACTTTCGTGCCGGGCGTAGCAATAGTCGCCGCCTTGCCGGAAAGGGCGTAGACCTTGATGAAGGAGCCCAGCAGGTCGTCTGCGCCAGCTGCGGGAGTGCGCATCCCGTTCGTGGCGGTAGCCGCGTTGGTCGCGTACGCGGCGACGGGGTTGGTGAGCGTGCCGCCGGAGGCCGCCCCGTCCTTCGAGTAGCCCTTGTAGATGATGGGATCCTTGCTCAAGCTGACCTTGAAGTTGTCCTTCCAGGTCGTGGTGGCCGTCGTGGAGTCGTCCTGCGTCTGCAGCGCCTGCTCCTGCTGCGCGGGCTGCTCGCCAGTCTCGGCATAGGCCTTCACCTGCCCGATCGGGCTCAGGCCGAACGCCAGCACGACGCTCATGCCCGTGGCGATGGCCTTCTGCGCGAAGGTCAAGCGTGTCGCGCTACCGCCGGTAGCGCCAGTGATACTGCCCTTCGTTCGCCGATGGGGGCTTGGCCGCGCTCGCTCGCGCAAAACGGCAAGGCAGCGCGTCCGCCATCAGGGCCACCGCCGGCCAGCCAGCGCGAACCACCTTTGTGTTATCCCGAGCGGACGCCGGCCGCGGAGGGCGCCGCCTGCGCTGTGGTAGGATTGGACGCGGCCGATGGGCGCAAGCCCTGCGCGTCGGGCTGCACCTTGCCATCGAAGGGAGGTGTTCAGCTTGGACGCTGTAGCAATAGCCGTCGTGGCCGTAGTCGACTCGCTCGCGCTGCTCGTGATGGCCGCTGCCGTGTTCGCCATGGCGCTGGGGAAGCCCAGAGATGAGGAAGACCGCTAATTGCACTTAGCGGTCTTCTGAACCAAATCGACGGTGCTGCCCGCTTACCACCGCAGGCGGCCCATCGGCTGTATTATAGCACGCCGCCCGGCGAACGCCGCCGCGTGCCCATCCGCGGACGGCGGAAAGTTGCCGTAAAGTTGATGGGGGTAACTCCTCTCCCCACACGGGGATCATTCCCTTGTCGATTCCCGCCGCATAGCGCACATCAGCCGACATGCCGCAGAGGCTGACGTGATGAGGGGGCAGGTAACCGCTACCGACGGATTCTACCAGCTTTCCTGCGCTCCCGGCGTTCAGGGCGGCCAGGATCCTGCGCTCGCGCTGCTTGGCGCGCTTGGGGGTCAGCGAACGCGAGCGCGTCACGCGCGGGATCTCGCCTTGGAGTGCTTGCGGCTGACCACCCTCGCCATCGCGGATGCGCCCGGGTGCGACCACGCGCACGGCACGCTGTCCATGCGCGAGCCGTACAGGTGCTGGTTCTCCGATTCCATGGTGCCGAGCGAGGGGCCCTCGATGGCTATGATGTCGATGTTGTTGCGCAGGTACCCGACGACCTCGGCGGACCTCTTCTCGCGCGCGACTCCCATGTCGCGCATGGCCTCGAGCAGCAGGCACGCCTCCTCCTTGTCGCCGTCGTTGAGCACGTCGATGACGTGCCATGCGCCCCGCCTGTTGTCGGCGTCGAAGCACGAGAGCACCGCGCGGTTGACGTGGAACGGGTCGAGGTGGCCGGTGCTCTTGACCTTGGCCGGGAAGAACTCCGTCCCGCGCTCGCACCAGCCCTCGCCGTCGGTGCCCATGTGGCAGACCCTCACCTTCGACGGGTCGAACCTCGTGCCGATCGCGGCGATGCCCTGCGTCCAGAACGAGTCCGGGCCCGCCACGCAGCCGTGGTGGACGCAGCCGACGCGCCTGGTCTTCTTGCCGGCCCACTCCTTCGAGCCGTACGCGACGAGCGCCTTGATCTCGACGCGCCCGGGCCCGCCGCCGGCTGCGCCCTGCAGGCTCACCCACGTGCCGCCCGCCTCCACGAGCACCTGCTCGAACTCGACCTCGCCCGGCGGCGTCACGCCGTTGACGAACAGGTCCTCGGCCAGCGCGGCGTCCTCCTCGGCGCACAGCGCGCCCGCCACGCGCAGCGAGCTCATCACCGTGGTGGCGCTCACGCGCGATCCGCGCCTGGCCAAGAGGGTCGCGGCCTTCTGGGAGGACACGTCGGCGCCGGCGTCGACCCGGAACGACCTGGCGCCGGGCGTCACGCGCGAGCACCATGGCAGGTCCAGGAAATCCGCCAGCGGGATCACGGTGTTGCCGTACGCATCGCGGACGCGGCTGTAGCTGAAGCTGAGTCCCCGACCTCCGACGCGAGCATCTTCGGCCGCTTGTCGTGCACCCTGCAGCCATCCGGCAGGTCGGCGCGCAGCGACCTGTCCTTGCGCTCGAGCGCCGCGGAGATAGCGTCGGCGATTGCAGCGTGGCCATACGCTATCGACCTCGACTCGAACTCCTCGAAGGTCATCCCGTCTTCGTTGAGAAAATCGTAGAACGAAGATGCGAGCAGAGACGACGCCTCTGCCCAGGGCGCTGCTGCATCATGCATTTGTTGGGTTCTCCTTTCCTCCTTGCGACTATCCCAATG
>JAFUBE010001003.1 GCA_017460365.1 Eggerthellaceae bacterium | reverse complement strand
GTAGAGCCTGTTGAAGTTCGTGACAAAAGCGGAGTGCGCTGTACAATAGTTAGGTTATATATTGGGCAACTGAGGACAACGGATGGATTTACAGTTTTCGCGACGCCTGGCGTTGCTCATGCTGTGGGACATCGCCGCAACGTTTCTAGCATACTTTCTCGCATCGGTTCTCACTGGGCTGCTTGACGAGGTTTTTGCAACGCACGAGATTTATTTCGTCCTCGGTGCAGCCGTAGTTGTGAATCTGCTCACGTTCCTGTTGTTCAGGCTGTACAACAGCTTATGGGAATACGCGTCGATCGACGATGCGTTGAGAATTGTGTTGGCTGTCGGCATCGGAACGCTTGTCACAGCTGTCATATTGTGGATGCTCGGCGAATGGGTGCCGATTCGCGTCTATTTCGTGTCAATGTTCTTGATGGTGTTCTTCGTGGGCGGGGCTCGAATGCTTTTCAGGCTCGTCAGGCGAAAGAAGCATTCGTTTGCGAAAGTGCGGCAAAACGAGGAACGTCCGAGGACACTCATCATAGGCGCTGGAGAGACCGGCTCATTGGCTATCGACCGTATGTCGTCTAAAGATCCAAACATGCCCGGTGAACCGATTGTGGCGGTAGACGACAATCCAGCGAAGCGCGGTAAACGGATCCACGGTGTCAGGGTGATGGGATCGAGTGATGATATTCTCGATTTGGTAGACCGGTTCGATATCGAGCAGATTGTCGTGGCCATACCATCTGCGTCGATCAATCAGCGCAAGCGCATATACGCGATATGCACGCAGACGGAATGCAGTTTGAGGACGCTCCCTAATGTTCGCGAACTAAGAGTGGACGAAATAAATGATGTAGCCCTGCGAGAAGTCGACGTCGCTGACTTGCTCGGTCGTGAGGAAGTCGTCTTGAATACACGACTCGTATGCGGCTATATTTCGGGAAAAACGGTTCTCGTGACGGGCGGAGGCGGCTCGATCGGCTCGGAACTATGCCGGCAGATGTGCGCTGTCGCACCTGATCGCATCGTGGTCTTCGACATGTATGAAAACGACGCGTATCTGCTGAAGAACGAAATCATGCGCGATTATGACGACGTCGATTGCATCGTGGAGATTGGCAATGTGTGCGATGTCGACCGCCTAGGGGAAGTGTTCAAGAAATACCATCCGGCCGTGGTTTTCCATGCGGCGGCGCACAAGCACGTTCCGCTTATGGAAATGTGCCCGCGCGAGGCAATTCAAAACAACGTGTTCGGCACATTGAATACGGTTATGCTTGCAAACGAGTTCGATGTCGATCGGTTCATTTTCATATCCACCGACAAGGCGGTGAATCCCACATCTGTCATGGGGGCCACCAAACGCATGGGCGAGATGATCATTCAGCATTTCGCCCAGAAATCGAACACGGTTTTCGCCGCTGTGAGGTTCGGCAATGTTCTCGGGTCGAACGGCTCGGTTATCCCGGTGTTCAAGAAGCAGATCGCAAACGGGGGTCCCGTCACAGTTACGCATCCCGATATCGAGCGTTTTTTTATGACGATTCCCGAAGCGTCGCGACTGGTCATCCAAGCTGGCGGCATGGCGCATGGTGGCGAAATCTTCATCCTCGACATGGGCGAGCCGGTGAAGATCGTCGATTTGGCGAAGAGCTTGATTACCTTGTCAGGACTGCGCGTTGATGAAGATATAAAGATCGAGTTCACCGGTTTGCGTCCGGGCGAAAAGATGTACGAAGAATTGCTGATGGACGAAGAGGAAACGCTGCCGACCAAGATGCGCGGCATCATGATCTCAACGGGGAAAAGCGTTGGTTTCGGAGAAGTTGAAACCAAGCTCATCGCACTGCAGCAAGCCCTTGATTTGGAAGACAAAGCGGCGCTTGTCGCACTCGAAGATGCGGTGCCGACCTATACGGTTACCGCCAATGATGGAGCATCTCCCGTTGGAAAGGAAGACTAATGGCGCGTTATGACTACCTGGTTGTTGGGGCGGGGCTCACAGGTGCCGTATTCGCTCATGAGGCAAAAGCGCAAGGAAAGTCGTGTCTGGTGATCGATCGCCGTGATCATAGCGCGGGAAACGTGCACACCGAAGAAATAGAGGGCATTCAAGTCCATCGGTATGGAGCGCACATCTTCCACACCTCGCTTAAAAACGTATGGGATTATGTGAATCGGTTCGCTGAGTTCAACAATTACGTGAATTCCCCGATTGCCTATTACAAAGGCGAGACGTTCAACATGCCGTTCAACATGAATACGTTTTCGAAGATGTGGGGCGTGGTGACGCCGGCGGAGGCGAAAGCCAAGATAGCCGAGCAGATAGCGGCCGAGAGCATCGACGAGCCGCAGAACCTGGAAGAGCAAGCGCTTTCACTGGTGGGGCGCGACATCTTCGAGAAGCTCGTGAAAGGCTACACTGAAAAGCAGTGGGGGCGCGATTGCAAGGAGCTGCCGGCGAGCATCATCAAGCGCCTGCCGTGTCGTTTCACCTACGATAACAACTACTTTAACGACCGTTACCAGGGCATTCCCATCGGAGGCTACACCAAGATGGTCGCCGCGATGCTCGAAGGAGTGGAAGTGCGCTGTGGCGTGGAATACCGCGACCTGGTAGCCGACCAGCCCGACATTGCCGAACGAGTCATCTACTGCGGGCCCATCGACGCCTTCTACGATTTCAAGCTGGGCAACCTGGAATACCGCAGCTTGCGGTTCGAGACCGAGACGCTCGACGAGGAAAACCACCAGGGCGTGGCGGTCGTGAACTACAACGAGCGCGAAGTGCCGTATACGCGCATCATAGAGCACAAGCACTTCGAGTTCGGCACCCAGCCCAAAACGGTCATCACGCGCGAATACCCGGCCGATTGGAAGCCGGGCGACGAGCCGTATTACCCGATTAACGACGAGCGCAACACGAAGCTGTACGAGCGCTACCGTGCGCTTGCCGACCAGGAGGGCAGCGTGGTGTTCGCCGGTCGTCTGGGCGGTTACAAATACTACGACATGGACAAGGCCATCGCCGCCGCGTTCGACCTCGTGAAGTCCGAGCTCGGCGTGGAGTTGTAGCTTGAAATTCGGCGATAGCGCCTCTGCGCCGCTCACCGCCGGGCCCGAACCAGGCCGCTTGCGCGTACTGCCCCACTTACTGCCAGACCCAAAGTGGGGCAGTTTCTAGGATACGCGCTTCAAGAGAAGCGTGTATCCGCGAAACTGCCC
>JAFUBE010001002.1 GCA_017460365.1 Eggerthellaceae bacterium | reverse complement strand
CGGAGGTCCCCGGCGGGGAGGCGTACGCGGACGCCCCGAACCTCGGCCTGCTCGACCAGCTCGCCGCGCTGCGGTGGGTGAAGGAGAACATAGCCGCGTTCGGGGGCGACCCCGAACGGGTGACGGTGGCCGGGTTCGAGTCCGGGGCCACCTGCATTTGCCTGCTCGCGGCAAGCGAGCGGGCACGGGGCCTGTTCAGTAAGGCCTTCGTGTTCAACGGCAACCCGGAGGACCCCTACGGTACGGACGACGTGCCGAAGGCCCTGACGAGGGACCTGCTCAGGGAGACGCGAGCCTCGACGGTGGAAGAGCTCGTGCGGCTGCAGTCGGGGGCCCTGCAAGAGGCGGCGCAGAAGATTTGGCGGAATCGGGGCATGAGCGCGCCGCTCCTCGACGGGAGGCTGGTCCCCGCCGACCCGTACCGCGCGTACCGGGAGTCGGCCGCAGCGGGCATCGAGTTCATCGTCGGCATACCGAGCGACGAGTGCCGGGTGTTCCGCTCCTTCGTCGGCGGGCAGGGCTACGAGGGCCTGGCGGATTCGACGATGGCCGATATCCAGAAGAAGCTCGATGGCCGGCTCGCCGCCGCAGTGCGGGAATATATCGAGGAGCAGACCGCGTTGTCGTCGGAGCCCGAGGCGAAGATGAAGCTCATCGACCAGTGGATCGCCCTTTGCTCCTACCGCATCGCCGTGAAGCTGGCCGAGGGCGGGGGCGAGGTGCACCTCGTGCACTGGGGCCGGAAGCCGCTGATCGAGAACCTGGGCTCGGGGACGGTCGACGTTCTGGCGACGCTGTTCGGCAACGAAGACGCGCTGGAGATGTACGGAGGCGTCGTCGACAAGGACCTGTCCGAGATAATGCAAGCCGTCATGCACAAAGTCGTCGAAGGGGATGCGTTGCGACTGTACCGCAACGAAGTTTACGGCGATGACGCCCTCGAGTGGGAGCCGTTCCCAAGGCGCTCGTCGTGTCCGATGACGAATGCCGATGCGACACGGTAGAGGACAGGCTGACGGAGGTTGAGGGCCTGGCGGACTACATGCTGCGCTAAGGCAGTCGGACCGTCGGCTCTGCAACGGCATGCGCGGTCGGCGCGAATGAGGTGAGCTGATCGGCCATGGGGCTAACGAGACAACAGATGATCCAGGTGTCGGTGCTGCTGTTCGGCTGCCTGCTCTCGGAGCTGAACTACACGCTGCTGGCTCCTGCGCTGCCCGTCATCATGGGCGACCTGCAGGTGGGCGAGACCGACGTGCAGTGGCTCATGTCGGTCTACGCGCTGGTGGAGGCCGTCGTCATCCCCCTGAACGCGTTCTTCCTGGGCCGGTTCACCACGCGCAGGCTCTTCGCGGGCTCCTTCCTGCTGTTCGCGGCGGGCTCGGCCGTCATCGCGGCGGGGCCCAGCTTCACGTGGCTCGTGGCAGGGCGCGCCCTGCAGGCGTTCGCGACGGGCGTGGTCATAACCATGTCGACCACGCTCGTGCTGATCGCCGTGCCGCGCGAGGGCCGCGGGCGAATGATGGGGCTGCTCGGCCTGGTCATAAGCTTCGCCCCCGCCATCGGGGCGCCGGCCTCGGGCGGCCTGGTTGACATAGTGGGGTGGCGCGCGCTGCTCGTGGGCGTGGCCGTGATAGCCGCCGCCCTCGCCGCCGTCGGGGCTGCGTGCCTGCGCGACCACGAGGGATTCGAGCGCACGGGCTTCGACGTCCCCTCCGTCGTCCTGTCGAGCGCGGGCATGGTCGCCTTCCTGTACGGGGTGTCCACGGTGACCGAGTCCGAGGCGCCCTGGGCCTCGGCGCTGCTCATGGCGGCGGGCGCGGGCCTCATCGCCGCATTCGCGAGGCGCCAGTCGAAGCTCGAGTCCCCCATGCTGCGCGTCGAGACGTTCCGCACGCGGCAGTTCCGCAACGCGGTGATCCTCTGCTGCCTGATGGAGGCGGCGCTTCTGGCCATCGACGTGCTGCTGCCCCTGCTGCTGGAGGACTCGCTCGGTGCCAGCCCCACGGCGACGGGCTTCGCCATGATGCCCGCCGCGCTCGTCGGCGCGGTGGCGGGGGTCGTGTCGGGTCGGCTGGTCGATAAGGACGGCGTGCGCAAGGTCGCAGTGCCGGGAGTGGTCGTTCTGCTCGCCTCAGCGGCGGGCCTGTGCTTCGTGGGGCTTGAGACGTCCGTCGTAGTGGTGGCTGCCCTGTACATGGTCGAGACGCTCGGCTGGCAGATGGTGTCGACGCCGGTGAACACCTGGGGCATCAACTCGCTTCCAGACGGGGTCATACAGCACGGCACGGCGGTGCTCGACACGCTCATGCAGGTCGGCGCCGCGTTCGGCACGGCCACCATCGTCAGCCTCACCGCGCTCGCGCCTGGGATAGAGGGCTATCGGCTCGGCTTCGCCGGCTGCGCGGTCCTGCTTGCGGTCGTGACCGCCATGGTGTTCGCGGCGATCCGCGGCCGGTAGCGAAGGACCTCCCGCCTTGGGCAACATCGAGGGTGTGACGCTCTGGAACCACGCTTGCGTGGCGCGGGGCGGGTCGATAGAATCGATTGGTTAATTCCATGTGTCATGAAAGGTTCGTGGTTGCATTGAGCGATGAACAACGCCGCCTCCTGGTGCGCGGCATGGGGGCGTGGCAGCAGGAGGAACGCGAGTGAACGTGTACGACTTCGACGGGACGATCTTCCCCGGCGACTGCTCGATAGGCTTCGGCATCTGGTGCATGAACCGCCATCCCGTGCTGTGGCTCACGCAGTTCCCCCGCACGGTGTGGGCGTTCGTCCAGTACAAGAGGGGCAAGATCGAGAACTACCAGCTCCAGTGCACGCTGTTCAGCTACCTTACGAAGGTGGATTGCGGGGTCGTGGGCGTGAGGCTCAACCGCCAGAGCGGCCTTTGCCCCAAGTGCACCGAGTTGATGCACCTGAACGAGGAGATCGCCTTTAACGAGATCCTTCAGGAGGAACGCGAGGCCGCGACCAGCGAGGCGGCGATCGCCGGCATCAGGCGCGAGCGCGACAAGATGCGCCAGCGCAACAGCCGGATGTGCAGGAAGTACGGGCTCAAATCGAGGCGCGAGCGCGGCTACGGTGAGAGCTAGGCCCCTTCGCCGGGCGCCAGGGCGAGGCTGAGGGCGCGGCGGTCCCGCTCGGTGAGCACGCCGATCGGCTCGCCGTTGAGCAGGTCGGACTCTGGCACCTGGAAAAGCGGGACGATTTGCACGCGCGAGGGCTTGAGCAGCCCTTCCCTTTCCCAGTCGGCGAGCTCGCAGTACGAGAAGTGCTCCTGCGGCTCGGCGGTGGTCACCTTCGCCACGACGATGGCGGCCGCGCGCTCGTCGATGATGACGACGGGGCGCACCTTGCCTACGTCGGGGTGGTCGGCGAAACGGACGTAGGCCAGCCACACCTCCCAGGGCGCGGGGGACTTGCTAGCGGACGAGGCTTGCATAGAGCTCGTCCTCCTCGTCGTCCATCTCCGCGGGCAGGACGCTCGCGCCGTACTTGGGATCCACGGCGATGACGCTCGCGGCGTCGTAGACGGGCCTTGGCTCCGGCCGCATGTCGAAGGGCAGGCCGCCCACCTCTATCGACTTGATGAGGAAGGTGTTGACCGCATCGCTCAGGCTCATGCCCCAGCGTGCGTAGACCGCCTGCGCGCCGGACTTCACGTCGGGCAGCACGTAGGACTTGACCTCTGCGCTCCTGGCCGTCATGGCAACCTCCTTGTCAGTACCTACTCTAGGCATAGTATAGCCTATATGGAGGGCGCGAGGCCAGTTTGTGACCGAACCGCATCATGCCACCCTGAGGAGGTGGCTACCCATGCCCGCGAAGTTGAAGCTGACATACGCGCTCGTCGAGCAGATCGTCGAGCTGAAGCGCGACGGCCTTTGCGACGCCGACATCATCGCCGCTATCGGCGTTCACCAGGCCACGTTCTACCGCTGGCTGAAGGAGGGCGAGAACGCGAAGACCGGGGTGAAGCGCGCGTTATACGAAGAACTAAAAAAGGCAGAAGCGCAGTACAAACGCTGCCTTCTTACCACCATCAAGAGCGCGGCGGAGTCCCGCGCCCAGTACTGGACGGCGGCGGCCTGGCTGCTGGAACGGAAGTACCCGATGGAGTACGGCAAGATGGAACGCAAAGCGGAGGATTCCGACAACGCACCGGTGCAGCTGACGCTCGGTCTCGTCATCGAGCCCATGGCCGACGACGATGACGGGGATGGTGGGACCGATGACTAACGTTTCCGACTTCGTCATCCCGAAGTTCCACCCGGTGCTCGGTGACGTGATGGCTCACGGGCACACGCACTACTGGCTGCACGGCGGGCGCGGTAGCACGAAGTCTTCCTTCATTTCCATCTGCATCGTCCTTCTCATAATCGCCAACCCGAAGGCGAACGCCGTGGTTGTGCGCAGGTTCGGGAACACGCTCCGCGATTCGGTGTACCAGCAGCTCCTGTGGGCTATCGAGGTGCTTGGGCTGGAAGGGGTCTTCCGCACGCGCGTCTCGCCTATGGAGATCACGTACACGCCGACCGGGCAGCGCATCGTCTTCCGTGGCGCAGATGACCCGCTGAAGCTGAAGGGCGTCAAGTTCACCAAGGGATATTGCTCGGTAGTGTGGTTCGAGGAGCTCGACCAGTTCGAGGGTGTGGAAGTGGTGCGTTCCATCCTCAACTCGCTCAGGCGCGGCGGCGACCGCTTCTGGATTTTCTATTCCTACAACCCGCCGAAGACGATGTGGAGCTGGGTCAACGTCGAACGCCTCGAACGCAAGCGGCGCGATGACACCCTCGTTCGAGGTTCCTCCTACCTGGACGTTATCGAGTCGCATCCAGAATGGCTGGGCGAGCCGTTCATCCAGGAACCCGAGTACCTTCGCGACACGAACGAGCTGGCCTGGCGGTGGGAGTACCTGGGCGAGATCACCGGCACGGGCGGCGCCGTGTTCGACAACGTCCACGAGGCGACACTTTCCGAATCTCGAATCCGGGGTTTCGAGCGGGTGAGGAACGGCGTTGACTGGGGCTGGTTCCCTGACCCCTGGCGTTTCGTGCGCTGCGCTTGGGAACCTTCCGAACAGCGTCTTCTCATATTCGAAGAGCACAGCGCCAACAAGACGATGCCGATCGACACGGGCAAGATCGTGGTCGACTCGCTCACCTTCCCGGACGAGCCGGGTGGCGAGCCTTACTTTCACAACCAGATCGTCTATGCCGATGACACGCCGGACTCGAAGGTTCAGATGAACACATGGCGGCGCGAGCTCGGGATACGGGTGCATGCGGCAAGGAAAGCCAGGATGAGGCGTCTTTCCTATGAGTGGCTGGCCGGGCTGAGGGAAATCGTCATCGATTCCGATAGATGCCCGTTCACCTTCGCCGAATTCGCCTTGAAGGAGTTCGAGCGCGACAAGGAGGGAAACTGGATCGACGAGATCCCGGACGGGAACGACCACAGCATCGACGCGGTAAGATACGCGATGCTCGACGACATGCTGCGGGGATGAGGCTAGCCTTTCGACGCCATGTTCACGAGGCGCTTGCCCATCTCGTAGGCGGCCTGCAGGTCCTTCGGGAACTGCCCTTCGAGCTGCTT
>JAFUBE010001001.1 GCA_017460365.1 Eggerthellaceae bacterium | reverse complement strand
CACAAGCGTGTCGAAGTACGCAATCGGAACGCTTGTCACAGCGGTTTTAGAGCCGTCAGAATAGTTGAGGTCAGCGAGGGTTTCCCCAGTGCCCGAGATTCGGTTGAAATCGGAGGCGCCGCGTACTTCGGTACGCAAGCCTTTGATTGAAGCCGAAGGTTGGGTGCTGGGGGAAGCCGCAGCGTTGGTCATTCCGTCGTTTGTAAAAACGACGGAACTGAAATTCTCTATGTTCAGCTGATGGCAGATTCCCTGCCCTGGCGGCACAATGCGCACGTTCTCAAACGAATCCTGGGCCCACTTCAGAAAGCTGTAGCGTTCGCGGTTGCGTGCAAATTCCAGCTTCATGTTCGCTGACATCGCGCCTTTGCAGCCGAATTCATCAGCGATAACGGAATGGTCTATGACGAGATCGCAAGGCACCTGGGGGTTAATCTTGGCAGGATCGCCCCCAAGCGCCACGCAGGCATCGCGCATGACCGCGAAATCGACGAACACGGGAACGCCCGTGAAATCCTGGAACAGCACGCGTGCAGGAGCAAACTCCACCTCTTCTCCCGCCCCGCCTGCCAGCCCGGCGTCGATGATGCGTCTTGCATACGTTTCCGCCTCGTCGGCCGAACGCGCGTTTCGCAACACGTTTTCTAACAGCACCGTCAGCGAATAGGGTAGTTTTTCGGCTCCGTCATAGCATTTCACAGAATAGTATTCGTATTCCACATCGCCCACTCGAAGAGAGGATTTTGCCTCGACGTTCACCGCAGCCCCTTTCGCCTCAACAACGAAGCCAATTATAGATGAGTAGTCGCATCAGCGAGGGGAGCGTGTCAGCCGCTTGCGCAGCCGGAAAACCACCGTCGTGATGTTAAATGGCAGCTCTGGGAAGCGGCCATACGCTGATACGCTCCCCTCGCTGATGCGGCGAACAAGCAAGTCTTGGCATTAACCGAGGTTTTCGACGATTTGCTGCGCGCGACGTTGCAAGGTGCCTTTGCCGTTGCTGGCATCGAAGGCCATGCGCTCGGCAAACGACTTCTTCACGTCGGCAGAAAGCTTTCCATTCGAGAACTCGACGAGCGCAATCAGCATGTCGTTGAATTCAAGGTCGCCGTGATAGCACTGAATGCCCTCGTCGAGGAGCGGCCAAACTTTCTCTGACCGATTTTCGGTCGTTGAGCCAAGTTTGCACAGGAACCGCATCGCAGCCAAACGCACGGGGCCGCTTTCCTCATCGAAAAGCGAAGCTTCCGCCTCTGGAATCGCCTTGTTGCAATTCCGGGCATCATGGTCGACGAGCACTGCAAGCGTTTCCAAGCATTCCCAACGCGTTTGCGCCTCGGGTCGATTCAACGCGTCGATGAGCTTATCGATTAAGGGCACGAGCGATTCTGGTTCGCTCTTTGCCAATAGCGCCAATGCCGATGCGGCCATCTGGCGTTCGCGCCTCGAACCTACGGATAGCGTTTCGCCTAATTCAGCGATTTTCTTATCGTTTCCAGCCGCGTTTTCAGCGAGCTTCTTTACTTCTTCGTTGCGTTCGCTCATTAAACCCTCCGCAAACACGCGTGTGCCAATTCCGCTCATCGTAATTATAAGAGAAGAACCCTATTACCGCCGCTCGTTGCACTAAAACGGCGTAAAAACGAAGAAAGCGCCACGCGCGAGTGCGGCGACCTACCCTCCCGCAGCCTGGCGCTGCAGTACTCTCGGCGAGGGCGGGCTTAACTTCCGGGTTCGGAATGGGACCGGGTGATCCCCGCCTCCATGGCCGCACTCGCGCGGGGCGCTCCCCGCGCAAGCGCATCTGCGCTTGTCAACGTGCCCGGCGCGCGCCCGCGCGCACCCTGGCGGCTGCATGGCGTCCCACCGGGAGCGACCGCATGCGCTGCGCATGCGTCCAAGCTCAGGAAAGGAAGAGCTCGGGCTATTAGTACCGCTCGGCTGAGGCCGTCACCGACCTTGCACCTGCGGCCTATCGACCTGGTCGTCTACCAGGGCCCTTACCGAAGAGGGATCTCATCTCGGGGGCGGCTTCCCGCTTAGATGCCTTCAGCGGTTATCCGCGCCGGACGCGGCTAGCCGGCGGTGCCGTTGGTCGACAACCGGTGCACCGGAGGTCCGTCCGCCCCGGTCCTCTCGTACTGGGGGCGGGTCTCCTCAAATCCCGTGCGCCTGCGGAGGATAGGGACCGAACTGTCTCACGACGTT
>JAFUBE010001000.1 GCA_017460365.1 Eggerthellaceae bacterium | reverse complement strand
CGGTGACTTTGTCAAGCTCTATGGCGGAGCCGAGCCACTTGTTCTCGATCACGCCCATCATGCCGCCATTGATCATCTTCGACATGGCCGAGCCTATGGCGTTTTGCAGATCGGTGTTCGACGTGGCAACAGCCGCGCAATAGCCGCTCGGATCCTGCAGCAGCGCGACGATCTTGTCGGAGTACCCGTTCGAGAACGACACGTACGTGCCGATGACCGCGTCGGCTGCAACGTAACGCGCGCTACCGTTGGCCAGCGCTTCGAAAGCCGACTTCAAGTCGGTCTGCGAAACGAGCGCATCGTCGCCAAACAGGTTGGTCACGCGCCACGAACTCTTGGAAGACGCCTGCGCCGCAATCTTGGGCTTGGAATCGGTCGTGGGAACAGACGACTCGTTGGACGCGCCGAACAGAGCAACGCCCGTCTGGATATATGAAGCAGAACGCCAATAATCGGCTTCGTTGTCTGAAGAGTCGACTCCGAGGACGATGTCGACGTTGCCCTCCTTCAGCGCCTTGGCCGCATCGCTTCCCACATCGGTGATTTCCACCTTCACGCCGAGCTCGTCGGCAAGGTACGCCGCCACATCGGCGTCGATGCCAACGATGCGCGACGAGGACGATGTCTGCCCGGCAAGCGGCGCTGACGACGCGTTTACGCCCACGCGCAACGTGCCTGCCTTGCCCAACGCGCTGTTCGCAATCGTTTGGGTCTTCGCCTCGGGCGTGTACGTGCCCGATTGACAACCCGTGAGCACCAAACCCATGCAAGCGACGACCATACAAGTCAGAGCGACGATTTTCCAACGCTTCATCCCGCGACTCCTCCGTAAACAACCGATTCTGCACGTTTCTTCCGGCTGACCTAGCCTTCGCCCCCACACTCGCGCACCGTCCGCCGCGGCCTTTCCGCGTAAGTAAACGGGCGATGCGACTTACCTCTAGAATGCGCCGTGCTCGCCGGCCGCCCGGCCGGTTTACGTGGGTCCTTTCGACCGCATCTGCCATGGACTAAGGACGTACGCGCCCCGCAGCTACAGACCCGAAAGAAACGTTTCCTCAGTTTACCACACGCGCATGCCGGGCATTTAAGCGGGATGGCTTGCCGTTGTTTCCAAGGTCGTTCCAATGCCGAAGCAGCTCCCTTACACGCGGGCGAAGGTGAGACCGTAAACCGCGCAGGCGCCAACGGCGATCAAAGCGTCGGCTGCGGCGCACAGGGTTGCGCCGGTCGTGAAAACGTCGTCGACGAGCAGCAAGCCCTCAGCGCCGGCAGGAGCGGACGAGGCCGAGAAGCTGCCGCCCAGATTGGCAATGCGCTCACGCCCTGACAGCGCGCGCTGGTCACGCGTCCTCGGGCGATCGAGCATGGGGAGGCATGGCACGCGTAGGAGGGCGGAGATTTCACGCGCCAGCAGCTCGCCATGATCGAAGCCACGATAGCGCACGGCGGCTTTGGTGGCGGGGACGAACGTTACGGCATCGACGCCCCAAGAAGGCGCGACCATACAGGCCATGCGCGCAGCGAGCACCGCTGCAAGCCTGCGTTCACCCTGGTCTTTGTACACGCGCACGAGTTTGCCGGTTGTGTCTTCGTCGAACACCGTTGCGCTCGCGCAGCCCGCAAAAGGCAGCGAATCGCGACCGATGCGCATAAGCGAAACCGGGTTGCACAGGTCACACTGCACGCGCCCGTACGCTGAGCCGCATCGCGGACAGGCGCTCCACCAATCGAGAACAGGCAAATTGGAAGCGCAGCGCTCGCAGAGCACCGTTCCCGGCGCGTCGCAGAGCGCACATCGGGTCGGCCACAGCGTTTCAGCCACGACCTCGGACGCCACATGTGCGATGTCTGCCCACGTTCCCATCGCTCGATGATAACGTGCGAATCTTACAGGTGTTTCTCCCGAAAACCAGTGCGACTGTCCGCTTTTTCCAACAGCCGTCCAACAAATAGTGATCAGGTATTCCCCGTGTGGCACTTCCCGTCAGACACGATCTGCCACGCCTGGGGCGGGATTCGGCGCTGGCGCGCCGCGGGCGGCACGAGTGCCGCCCCTACGCAGGGTTGGCCGAATATGCGACGGGCGGAACCGGCCAAACGTACGGCGGACCTGAAACGGGCAAGGCTAGCCAGACCTTGCGGGAGACCCCCGGCGCAGATGCCGAACCTTGCGGGAGACCCCGTAGGGGCGGCACTCGTGCCGCCCGCGGCGCGCCAGCGCCGAACCTCTCCGCAAATGCGCCTGCTAGGAAAGTTCGGCGCCCTTCTGCTTGACTTCCTCGAAATCGTCGACGCCCATGGCAATGGTATGCTTGATCGGCTTCCACTCGGCCTTCTTCACGAGCGCGACCAGCGCAATCGGGATGTAGGTCAGCATGAAGAACGGGAACGTGAACATGTAGCGGATCTTCTTCGCCGTCGTCGAACGGATCTGGTCCCACTCGACGAACGTGGTGAGCACGCCGAGCATGAACATGAACAAGACGTAGCTCAGCAGGCAGAACGAAATCGACGACAGCGACGAGGCCACCATGACGCCCGTCGACATGGCGCCGGTGAGGCCGAGCACCAAGATGATGCCGTTGAACAGCACCGAGATGATCGTCAGCAGCATGGCCGGCGAAATCGTCATCAGCATGTCGTAACACGCGAACCTGTGGCCCTTCGATTGCGTGAAGATGCCCTTCACCAAACCGCCCGCGTACTTGGCGAACACCTGGTAGAAGCCCTTCGCCCAGCGGAAGCGCTGGTTCCACGAGTCGCGGAACGTGATGGGCTGCTCGTCGTAGAGCACCGCCGTCGGGCAGTACGAGATGCGCACGCCGTCGATGATGCTGCTCGTGGAGAACTCGATGTCTTCGGTGAGCAGGTGCCACTTCCAGCCGCCGACCTCGTCGATGATCTTCGCGCTAATGAAGAAGCCCGTGCCCGAAATCGCGCACGACGTGTTCAGCTCGAGGCGCGCCTGGCTCAGGAACTTCGCCTCGCGGATGAACCACGTGGCATAGCCGGCCGAAATCCAGTTGGAACCGTAGTTCTTCGAGTTGCGGTAGCTCGTCGAGGCGAGCGCCCCGTTGTCGAAGGTCTTGTTCATCTCGCGGAAGTAGTTCACGTCGAGCACGTTGTCGGCGTCGAACACGAAATAGGCCTCGTAGCCACGATCGGCGTATTGCGCGCGGATCGCCTTGATGCAGAAGTCGAGCGCATAGCCCTTACCGATGAGCTGGTCGTTGAAGCGGCGAAACACGATCGCACCCGCCTCTTCGGCGATCTCGGCCGTGCGGTCGGTGCAGTTGTCGGCCACGACGAAGATGTCGATGAGCTCGGCCGGGTAGTTTTGCACCTTGATCGAATGAATCAGGTTGCCGATGACCGCTTCCTCGTTGCGCGCGGAAATCAGCGCGGCGTAACGGTGGTTTTTCTTGGCGGTCAGCTGCGGCTGCTTGGTCGTAAGCACCTTGAAGATGTAGAACAGCTGGTAGGAATAGCAAATGGTAAAAGCGAGGAAAACACTGAAGAGGAAGATATCGACAAATGATTTCTGCGAGCAGCACTGATCGATCACAGCATCCTTCTTCGTATGTGCAGCATTCGCGACTACCAGCTCCTCCTCGGGGTGCCGGCACTTCCCCATCCACTGCAAAACACACTTTCCGCATTCTAGCGACCTTGCACCTGCGGTGGGCGGCATTCTGCAAACACGGCAGAAACCACCTAACCTTCTTCACCAAGTGCCCACAATCATTTCAGGTTCGCGTGACACTTCCCGTCAGACACGAAGTGTCATTTTTCGAGGAAAGCATGCG
>JAFUBE010000999.1 GCA_017460365.1 Eggerthellaceae bacterium | reverse complement strand
CACGGCCGACGCCATCTACCAGAACATCCGCTTCATCGACCGCTTCAGCCCCGACTACGTCGTGGTGCTATCCGGCGACCACATCTACAAGATGGACTACGACGCCATGGTGCAGTTCCATCGTACGAGCGGCGCCGACGCCACCATCGCGGTCATGCCCGTGCCGATCGAGGAAGCCAGCCGCTTCGGCATCCTGGCCACCGACGCCGACGACCGCGTGACCGATTTCGTCGAGAAGCCCGCCGTGCCGCCGAGCAACCTGGCCTCGATGGGCATCTACGTGTTCAGCTGGGAAAAGGCGCGCGAGTATCTGTGCCGCGATGCGCAAGACGAGTCGTCGAGCCACGATTTCGGCAAGGACGTGATCCCCGCGATGCTCGGCAACGACGAGAAGCTGTACGCGTACCGGTTCGAAGGCTACTGGCGCGACGTCGGCACGATCGACAGCTTGTGGGAAGCCAACATGGACCTGCTGGAAGAGTCGTCCGACCTCGACCTCTCCGACAACTCGTGGAAGATTTACTCGCGCAACCCCAACCTGCCGGCCGCGCGCATCGGCGCGGGTGCCATGCTCGAGAACTGCATGGTCTCCGAGGGCTGCGAAGTGGAGGGCGAGGTCGTTCACAGCGTCATCTTCCAGGGCGTGAAAATCGGCGCGGGCGCCATCGTGAGGGACAGCGTCGTGATGCGCGGGGCCTGCATCGAGGCGGGTGCCGTCGTCGAGCGGGCGGTCATCGCCGAGAATGCGGTCATCGAGGCGGGCGCGAAAGTCGGCGAGGCAGGTGCAGAGCTTGCCGTGCTCGGGTCGGGCTCGCGCATAAGCGCCGGTGCCGTCGTGGCGGCTGGCGACGCCATCGAACCCGACGCCACCGTCGAATAACCGTGCAAGGGACCAATCCGGAAAGGCTCACATCATGAATGATACGTTTGCCATCGTTTACGCCGGCCACGGTAACCCGCTGCTCGGCGATTTGATCGCGCACCGCGCCGTCTCGGCCAGTCCGCTCGCGGGGCGCTACCGCACCATCGACGTGCTGCTGTCGAACGTCGCGCAGAGCGGCATTCGCGACGTCGGCGTCATCATGCAGCGCAACTTCCAATCGCTCGTCGAGCACATCGGCTCGGGCGATGCATGGGATTTGAATTCTAAGAACGGCGGCGTGGCGCTGCTCACGCCGTTCGACCAGGGGCTCAGCACCGGCCTGTACCAGAGCTTCGGCGATGCGCTGTTCGCGAAGCGCTACTACATCGAGCGCGAGCGCGCGAACCACTGCCTGCTGCTCGCGTCCGACATGGTGTACCGCGCCGATTACAACGAGCTGTTCGACTACCACATCGAGACCGGCGCCGATGTTTCCATCCTGTACTCGCGCGAACTGCGGCTCGGTGCGGGCGATCCGACGCATCTGGCCAAGCTCGACGTGAGCGACAGCGGGGAAGTGCTCGGCGCCGATTTCGGGCCGGCTGACGAGAAGGGCGGTTGCTTCAACCTGGGTGCCTGCATCATGGGCAAGGAACTGCTGCTCGAACTGGTCGAAAAAGCCTGCGCGGAGGGCCGCTACAATTTCGTGACCGACATCATCGAGCCGGCGCTCGGCAAGCGCAAGGTCGTCGGGCTCGAGCACAAGGGCTACGCCGCACGGCTCACTACGGTGACGTCGTATTTCGACATGACGCGCGACATGCTCGATCCGCAGGTGCGCGACGAGCTCTTCTTCGCGAACGGCGCCGTGTATACGCGCGTCGCCGATGCGCCTCCGGTGCGCTATGCCGCTGGCTGCGAAGTGGAGAACAGCGTGTTCGGCAACGGGTGCGACGTGCGCGGCCGCGTGGTGGGCAGCGTGGTTTTCCGCGGCGTGTCGATCGAGGCGGGCGCCGATGTGGAAAACTGCGTCATCATGGCCGATTCGAAGATCGCCTCGGATGCGTCGTTGCGCAACGTGATTATCGACAAGGAAGTTACGGTGGGGCCCGGAGCGCGCCTCGTCGGCACGCCCGATAATCCGCTTGTTGTGCGAAAAGGTTCTATTATCGCTGCCAAGTAGCCAATAAGAGCTACACTATACTTGGTTTATTGCAGAACAGAGGCTTCTAGTCTCTGTTCTGTTTTTGCGAGTAAGGAAAAAGGAGAAGATTTTGGCAACGAAAAAGACTGACGCGAAGCCGGTCGAAGTGCAGCCGGCCAAAACGGCGGCTGCGAAAACGACCGCGAAGAAAGCCGAGCCGACTAAGAAGGCGACGGCCGCTGCGAAGAAGACGACCGCTGCGAAAGCCAAGGCCAAGCCGGCTGCGAAGACGGCTGCGGCGAAGGCCGAGCCGGCCGTCAAAAAGGCCGAGCCGGCAAAGGCTGCCGCTGCTGCGAAGAAGACCGAGCCCGCGAAAACGGTTGCAGCAGCGAAAAAGACCGAGCCCAAGACGGAGGAGGCCGCGAAGAAAGCCGAACCCGCTAAGGCTGCTGCCACAGCTAAGAAGTCCGAGCCCGCTAAGGCTGCTGTCACAACCAAGAAAGCGGAGCCTGCGAAGGCGACGGCAACCGCCAAGAAGGTCGAACCTGCCAAGGCGAAGTCGAAGCCTGCGGAAAAGAAGCCTGCAGCCAAGAAGGAAGTCGCGAAAACCGAGGCGAAGAAGCCCGCTGCGAAGACGGCTGCCGCCAAAGCCGAGCCTGCCGTGAAGAAAGCCGAGTCTGCAAAGGCTGCCGCCGCCGCGAAGAAAGCCGAGCCTGCAACCAAGAAAGCGGAGGCCACCGCGAAGAAGGTGCAGCCGAAGAAAGCCGAACCGGCAAAGGCCGAAGCCAAGAAGGCCGAGCCGAAGAAGGCAACTGCAAAGAAGTCAACTGCGAAGAAGCCCGCTGCGAAAAAGCCCGAAGCCGAGAAGCCCGAAGCCGAGAAGGCCCCCGTGAAGGAAGAGCCGAAGCCCGAGGTTGCGCCCGAACCGGCAACCGAGCCGGCATCCGTTGCAGCGCCCGAGCCGGTCGAGGAGCAGGTCGAGCAGGTCGCTTCCGACATCGCCGAGTTCGCCGGCGTCGGCGGCGTGCTCATCGCCGCTGCCGAATGCGCGCCGCTCGTGAAGGTGGGCGGTCTCGCCGATATCGTGGGCGCGCTTCCCAAGTACCTCGCCAAGCTCGGCATCGACGCGCGCGTTGTCATGCCGCTTCACCGCCAGATCAAGGAGCGCTACTACAACCAGCTCGAGCACATGGCGAGCTTCGAGGCGAACCTCGGCTGGCGCTCGCAATACGTCGGCCTCGAGAAGCTCGTTCTCGACGGCGTCACCTTCTACTTCATCGATAACGAGTTCTACTTCGGCGGCCCGATCTATTGCGGCGGCGAGTTCGAGGGCGAGCAATACGCGTTCTTCACCCGCGCGGTCATGGACGCTATTCCGCTGTTCGATTTCGACGTGCGGGTGCTGCACTGCAACGACTGGCATACGGCCATGATGCCGCTGCTCGTGAAGACGCAGTACCAAGGCGGTGTGCAGCAGGGCCTGAAGACGCTGCTCACGATTCACAACCTGCACTTCCAGGGCAAGTTCAGCCACGAGTTCGACCGCGACCTGCTGCGCGTCGACGATTCGCTGGCAACGCCGGAGTTCATCGCCCATTACGAGTGCGACAACATGGTGAAGGCCGGCATCGTCTTCGCCGACAAGGTGAACACGGTCTCGCCGACGTACGCCCGCGAGATCTGCGAGCCGTGGCTGGGGGAGACCCTCGACGGCGTTCTGCGCAGCCGCGGCGGCGACCTTTCGGGCATCCTGAACGGCATCGACTACGAGGTTTGGAATCCGGCGACCGACATCGATTTGCCGATTCACTACACCGAGCGCAGCCTTGCACGAAAAAAGCAGATCAAGGAGGCGCTGTTCGACGAGCTCGGCTTGTGGCGCGCCCCTGAAGGCGAAGACGTGCCGCTCATCTCCATGGTCGGTCGCCTCACGCCCCAGAAGGGCGTCGACCTGGTGAAGTTCGCGCTCGACGAGCTCATGAACGAGAATGTGCGCGTGGTCATTCTGGGTTCGGGCGACAAGGAGTACGAGGACTTCCTGCGCAACGCCGAGGGACGCTACCGCGGGCGCCTGTGCTCCTACATCGGCTACAACTCGGAGCTGTCCCACCGCATTTACGCGGCGTCCGACCTGTTCCTGATGCCTTCGTTGTTCGAGCCGTGTGGAATCTCCCAGATGATCTCGATGCGCTACGGCACGCTGCCGATCGTGCGCGAAACGGGCGGCCTGCGCGACACCGTGAAGCCGTACAACGAGTTCACGGGCGAAGGCAACGGCTTCTCGTTCGCGAACTACGATGCCGGCGAGATGCTCGGCGTCATCCGCTGGGCGCTGTCGATCTGGTGGAACGAGCCGGTGCGCAAGCAGCTCATGAAGCAGGCCATGGAAAGCGACTTCAGCTTCGACCGCTGCGCCCGCTCCTACGCCGAACTCTACGCCTCGCTGTAGGGCACTTTCCACCTGGAATTGCCTGCCCCACTTGCCGCCGACCCGAGCCGGGCGTCAGCGGGGCGGTCCGCGCGATGAGCAAGAAAACGCCTCGACATCAGATGGTGTCGAGGCGTTCGTTCGGGGGCGTCTGGTGCGCGGCTACTTCTTCAGCCAGGCTTTCGCTTCCTTCTCGGTGACGGGCTTGATGTCTTCGCCCTCGCTGTAGGGGCTCTCGGCGCCGCCCATGCCCCAGAGGAAATACAGGCCGCCCTTCGTCTTGTAGAGCGTCTCCTCGTATCCGGCGGGGTCGCCGTAGAAGCTGTGGGCCTTGTTGCCGAGTGCTTCGGCCGTCGTCGTGTCGTACGAGTGCTTCTTGCCTTCGAACACCTTCATCTTACGCATTGGTTCCTCCCTTAATGCTTCGCTCTTCGAGCTTGCCTTGCAATCGATATTCTACCAATAATGCCCAACTATCCGCCAGCAGAGGCGAATCGCAGGGTAAACAGGTGCAAAAAGCTCTCGATTGCATCGCGGTCGCCGCTCAAAACGATGCTCGTCCGCTCGAACTCGAGCGTTCCGAGCCTGCGGGGCGCGAGGGGCGCTAAGGCGATGGTGCACGGGCCCGCTTCGCACGAGAAGCGCCAGGCGTCTTCTGTTCGGTCGAGGGCGAGCTCGTCGTCGAGCCATGCGACGAGCCTCGCGCGCGGGATTCCGCAATCGAGCTCCATGGCAGCCGCCTAATGTGCCGCCGGCGCGTAATGCCTTCGCACGGTGCCCGGCGCCTCCACGCGGTAGCCGCCCATCTCTTCGATGCGGGAGCGGAAGGCGTCGCTTCGCAAGACCTCGAGCAGCGCCTGCACCATGGGCGTGTTCCAAGCGTAGTCGGGCACGAGCAGGTCGTATTGCTCTTCGCAAACGGGCACGAAATCGAGTCCGTACATCTTCGCAGCGGAATAGATTCCCATGCCTGCGTCTGCCGATCCAGCCTCGACGAGTGCGGCGACCGCCGTGTGCGTGAATTCCTCGTGGTCGTAGCCGTAAATCGCCGATGCGTCGATGCCGTCGCGCGCGCACACGTAATCGGCGAGGATGCGCGTGCCTGAGCCCTTCTGCCGATTCACGTAGCGGCGGCCTTCCCGGGTCAAGTCGGCGAGCGTCTGAATGCCCAGCGGATTGCCCGGCGCCACCATGAGGCCTTGGCTGCGGTACACGCATTCCACCTGGCGAATCCCGCCCTTGGGGAAATGCTTTTCCAGGTACGCCTCGTTGTATGTGTCCGTCGCCTCGTCGAGCAGGTGGATGCCGCCGCAGTGGTTCTCGCCGCGCTTGGCCGCCACGATAGCCCCCATCGAGCCCACGTGCGTCGACGCCACCGACATGCTGGGATGTGCCTGGTGGAGGAGCTGGGCCACCTCGTCGATGAGCGGATCGTGGCTGCCGATGACCACGAGCGACTTCTCGATTTCCTCTAAGGGGCGCAGCAGCCGAACCTTCACGGCATCGCCCGCTTCGAGCCCTTCGCTGTTCTGGGGCACCGTTATGATGCCGTCGGCTTTGACGAACGACGTGACCACGCCCGCCCCTCGCGAAAGCGGCGTGGCGACGGTCT
>JAFUBE010000998.1 GCA_017460365.1 Eggerthellaceae bacterium | reverse complement strand
CCGTCGAATTTGGCCGTGTATTCGCGCAGGGCCTCATCGCCGCGTTCGCGCACGTCCTCCACGATGCTCGTGGCCGCCGCGAGCGCCTCAGCGTTGAACGCGCTTTTACGCTGCAGGTGCGCGTTGGAGAACACCTCGTTCGGTTTCAAAACGATTCTTCTCATTGTCGTGCCTGCTCCTATCTTCTTGTCTTTTGTAGCATAGCCGCATTTTCTCCAACTTCGGCGCTGACGCGCCGCGGGCGCCCCGAGTTGCGCCCCTACGGGGCAACCCGCAAGCCGACGGCGCCCGGTTCCCCGAGCTTTCAGGCTTACGAAGCGCCGCCAGCGGTTACTTTCAATTCGGCGCCAGCTGTTTGGGCTTTTAGTTTAGCAGCCAAATCGCGCACGCGGGAGTCGGTGCGAAACGACGCCTCGTTCGCGAAGAAGCGCGCGGTCGACGACAGCACCTCATCGGTTATGACGAGGTCGTTTTCGCGCAGCGTCGTGCCGGTCGCGGTGATGTCGACGATGCACTCCGACATGCCCGTGAGCGGACCGAGCTCGATGTTGCCGTGAAGCTGCACGATTTCGACCTGCGTGCCGCGCCGTGCGAAATGGGCGCGCGCAATGCGGGGGTATTTCGTCGCAACGCGGATGGACCCGAGCTCGCGGTAATGCTGCGCAACCTCCTCCGCGGCGCCTTCGGGCTCGGCCACGATGAAACGGCACGCCCCGAAGCGCAAGTCGACGAGCTCGACCACGTCGGCATCGGTTTCGAGCAGCGAGTCTTCACCGCAGATGCCGCAATCGGCCGCACCCGCCTCAACGAACACCGGGGCATCGGACGGGCGCACGATGATGTAATTGACGCCGGGGTTGCGGATGATCAGCGAGCGTCCCGGATTGTCGAGCCCCGTGACGTCGAGGCCCGCATCGGCCAGCACCGAAATCGAGTCTGCGTTGAGCGAGCCTTTGGGAACGGCTACCTTGAGCGGGCGGTCGGCGTCGGCCCCCGCTGCATTCGCCGCCATGGCCTCTTCCAAGTAGAACGCGAAACCGGCAGCGGGACGGTCGACCCCGTAGGCTCCGAGCATGTTGTCGTAGCGGCCGCCGCTGCCAAGCGCGATGCCGAGCCCGGGCGAGAACGCCTCGAACACGAAGCCGGTATAGTAGTCGAACGAGCTCATGACCGAGAAATCGATGACGATACGGTCGTTGAGCCCCGCCGTCTCCAGAAGCTCGTAGGTTCGCTCGAATTCGTCGAGCGCGCCTGCACAGCCGAGCGGACTCACGAGCGAGCGCACCTCTTCGATGGCCTCGCGCCCGCCGCGGATGCGCGCAAGCCTGGCGATTACGCCTGCGAATTTCGAACCTTCTCGTTCGGCTTGATCGCACAACTGGTCGAGTTTCACGAAATTCGACGCATGAAACGACTCGAGCACCTGGTCTTTCCACGCCACAGGCGCACCCGATGCCGCCAAAAGCGCGTGCAGCACGCCGACCGTGGCAAGCGAGAGCTTGTAGTCGCTCACGCCGGCAGCCTCCATAGCGCGTGCGAACAGGCCGATCACCTCGGCATCTACGGCAGAACCGCCTACGCCGACGCACTCGACGCCCATCTGCTTCTTCTCGCGCGCGTCGGCGCCAAGCAAGCCTTCGCGCTCGCGGAACACGCGCTGGGTGTAACGGAACCTAAACGGCCCTTCCATACCCTTCAGCCGCGTTGCGCAGATGCGTGCGACCTGCAACGTGACGTCGGGGCGCATGGTGACGAGGTCGCCCTGCGCGTCGAAGAACTTGAACGGCGACGCGGGAACGCGCCCACCCGCCTTCATGACCTCCATGTTCTCGAGCGTCGGCGTCTCGATCGGCGCGTAACCCGCACGTGCGAAGCAGTCCTGCACGCGCCGCACGATAGCCTCGCGCGTCTCCGCTTCGTCGGCGAGCACATCGCGAAACCCCGATGGCGTCGTGTAATTCATCTTGCAAACCCCTTCTTCTTGGGAGCAATCATTGATCGGATACTTTAGCACAGTAGAGTACTAAAGTATCCCGCTTTCGCTTTTTCTCCACTTAGGCGCTTTCCCAATCGCCGGGCAAACGGTCGCTGTAGCGACTCGCGAAAGCGGTTGGGCCGTGAACGAGCAAGTACTCGAGTTGTGGCCCGCTGTTACGCCCGAACAGCCGCATATCGAGCTCGCCCGCATTCCGCACAGCGATGAATTCGTCGTACATGCGCTCGGCGAACCCAAGCCTCAATGAAGGATCGATGCGCTCGTAGTTCCAGCGGTACTTGCCGTATTTCCCTACCTGGAACCAGCCAGAGAACGCAGCCGCCCGTTCGGGGCGCGCGTGCATGAACGCTTCGGCTTCGGCCAGCTCGTCGAGCACGGCATCGACTTTCTCGGGCGATTTCACCGACGAATTCGGATTATCCATGCGGTAATGCAAGAGCGGCCGGCGGACGAGCGCGACGCGCCTAGCTGCAATCCACGCCTTCAGCGTGAACGCCGTATCCTGGTAAGAAGCCCCGGGCGTTTCGCGAAAGCGAATTCCGATGGCGTCGAGCATCGATTTGCGATAGAGCGCAGCCCAAATCGAGGGCACCGTGCAGATGATGTCGGGACGGTCGACCGGGTCGAACGGCGTGCGGTACGGAAAGCCCGCAAAGGTACGTTGGATGTCCTCGTGATCCTCGTAATGCTCGTAATAGTTGCATTTCACAAGGTCACACCCATGTTTTTCAGCCATCTTGTAGAGCTTTTGGAACATGACGAGGTCGGGGTAGTCGTCTGGCTCCACTATCCCGATGAATTCGCCGCGCGCTTCATCGAGGCCGAGATTCATAGAAGCGCCATAGCCTGAATTCGTCTTGTCGATAACGCGGATGCGCTCGTCGCGAGCGGCGAAACCGTTCAGCACCTCCAACGAGGAATCGGTTGAGCCGTCGTTGATGGCGATGATCTCGATGTCTTCGAGGGTTTGCTCGCACAGCGCGCGCAGGCATTGGCGCACGTACTTCTCGGCGTTGTACACCGGTACGAGAATCGAAACTGCTGGCATGATCTCCCCCATTCTGCCGTCTTCGCCAAAGGTGAGAGTTGGAAACACGGTCCTTCCCTCGATTCCGACCAACACCCTAGAGCCAGGAAACCCTCTTGCGGCCGAGAACGGCTTTCGCGCGATCTCGCACTTTGCGCGGCACGCTGACCAAGGCGTTTCCCACTTGATACGTGCGGGAGTCGCGATACTCGCCAGCAGCGCTTTCCGCCACGTCGCCAGCGCCGAGCACGCTGAAGAACAGCTCATCGCGTTGCTCGGGGAACAAGCCTGACGCAATTTCAGCGCGTTCATGCTCGTTCAAGCACGTATCCCAATCGCGCGCCACCACGCGCGACCACTGCGCCACGATGCGGCCGGCTGCACGGAGGAATTCGTCATCGAATTCGGCGGCGTGTTGAGAGATCCATCGCCTCACCACGCAGATCGAGGTGAGCACCCCGATCACGCTCGCAGCCGTACGGCGCTGGGCCCCCATGATCGAACCCGTGCGCTGGCGGCGTAGGTACAGCGGCTCGTCGAGGAACGAGCTGCGCTTCGAAGCGGCTGCGATGAAAAACGAATACAGCTCGTCTTCGTGGATGATGCCTTCCGGGAAACGAATCTGCTCTTCCTCGAGCAGCGCACGGCGGACCATGCGCAAAGCCCCCGACGCGTAATACTGTCCGCGGCTGCTGTGGAACGCAAGCATCTCGGGCCCGGTGCCCACGCCATCGAACGGATCGCGTCCCGAATAGTCTTCGCCGAGCACTTTCGCAGCGGCCTCGTCTTCATGAAACGATTGAGCCGAATACACCAACTCGTCGAGGTCTTGGCTCCGTGCGCGGCCGACGAGCTGGAGCAAGCCGTCGTGACGCAGCATGTCATCGGCATCGACATAGAGCACGTATTGACCGCATGCGACATCGAGGGCTTTGTTGCGCGCAGCGCCCGGGCCGCCATTCCGCTCGCTGCAAATCAGCTCGAACCGCGGATCGTCGAGGAACCGCCGTGCAACCGAAACCGTGCCGTCGGTGGAGCAATCGTCGACCACAATGGCTTCGAAGTCGGTGAAATCCTGGTCCTTGATCGATTGGAGGCAGTCGCCGATGTACTTTTCGCAATTGTACGCCGCCACGATGACCGTCGCAGCGGGAACCGGGTTTTGGACCATGGTCGCCTCCATAACGAATGTCGCCTTTGCGCTATCCCAGCTTCTTCGCGAGCAACTCGTTGATGAGCTTCGGGTTGCCCTGGCCGGCCATGGCCTTCATGCACTGGCCGACGAAAAAGCCGATGAGCCCGGTCTTGCCGCCCTTGTACTGCTCGACCTTGTCGGGATTGTCAGCGAGCACTTGCGTGACGACCGCCTCGATGGCGCCCGTGTCGGAGACCTGCTTCATGCCGCGCTCTTCCACGATGGCCTGCGGATCTTTGTCTTCTTCGAGCACAGCCGCAAACACTTCCTTGGCCTGCTTGCTCGAGATCTCGTCGGCAGCTACGAGCTCGACGAGCTGCACGCCGCGCTCGGGCGTGAACGCCGTTGTGGCGAAGTCGATGCCTTCGCCCGCGTTCACGTACGCCGTGATGTCGTTGAGCGCCAGGTTCGCGAGCGGTTTTGCCAGCTCGCGGGCACGATCGCCCGCCGCCGCGACTGCCGCCTCGAAAAAGTCGATCGTGAAGCGGTGGTCGACCAAGTGGCGCGCGTCGTAGGCCGAAAGGCCCAGCTCATCGACGTAGCGCTGCGCGCGCTGATCGGGCAGCTCGGGCAGCTTCGCCCGCACGCGCTCGATGAACTCGTCGGAAAGGTCGTAGGGCGCCAGGTCGGGGTCGGGGAACATGCGGTAGTCGTCGGCCGTTTCCTTCACGCGCATGACGATCGTGCGCTTCTTCGACGGATCCCAGTGGCGCGTTTCCTGGTAGATCTGGCCGCCTTCTTCGAGCACTTCGGCCTGGCGGCAGATCTCGTAGGCCAGCCCGTCGTGCAGGTTCTTGAAGGAGTTGATGTTCTTCAACTCGGTCTTGGTGCCGAACTCGCAGGTCCCGCGGCGGCGCAACGACACGTTGCCGTCGGCGCGCAAGCTGCCCTCTTCCATCGAGCAGTCGGAAATGCCGAGCGTGAGGAAGATTTGGCGCAGTTTCTGCATGAACAGGCGCGCTTCTTCGGGCGTGCGCAGGTCGGGCTCGGTCACGAGCTCGATGAGCGGGGTGCCGGCGCGGTTGTAATCGACCAGGCTATGGGTGGCGCCCGCAATGCGGCCTTCGCCGCCGCCGACGTGGATCATCTTGCCAGCGTCTTCTTCCATGTGGATGCGCGTGATGCCGACGTGCGCGATGTAGCCCGCGTCCGTGCGCGTGATGTTCTCGGAGGTTTCGCCCTCGCCGAGGTCTTTCCAGAACAGGCGCTCTTCGGCCCCGCGCCCGTCGACCGCAAGGTCCAGCCAACCGCGCATGCAAAACGCTTTGGGGCCCTGCGTGGTTTGGAAGTTCTTCGCCATGTCGGGGTACATGTAGCCCTTGCGGTAGAACATCGTGTGCTTCTCGATGTCGCAATTGGTGGCCAGGCCCGCCAGCACGATGTTCTCGATGGCCGCGCGGTTCGGCACGGGTAGCGCACCTGGCATGCCGAGGCACACCGGGCACGTGTGCGTGTTCGGCTCGGCACCGAATTCAAGCTTGCAGCCGCAGAACATCTTGGTCTCGAGTTTGGTAAGCTCGCAGTGGACTTCAAGGCCTATGACCGCCTCCCAGTCTTGCAGCACTTCTTCCATTTTCTTCATAATGTCCCTTCTTTCAGGGTTTACCTGAGCTTGGCGGTTTTGTTGGCCGTGCGGAAATTCGGCGCTTGCGCACCGCGGGCGGCACAAGCGCCGCCCCTACGGGTGTTCACGCATTCCCGTGCCATTACGCGCAAAACGCGGGCGCTACGGGCGCCTTGCCATACGCTTGCTCGAGCGCGGCGGCGGCGCGGAACATGTTCTCATCGCGGAACTGGGGCGATTGCAGCTGCACGCCCACGGGCAGGTTCGTGTCTGCGCCGAGACCGGCCGGCATCGACATGCCGCCGTTGCCTGCGATGTTCAGCGAAATCGTGAACATGTCGGACAGGTACATGCTGGTGGGGTCGCTGATCTCGCCGAACTTGAACGCCGTGCGCGGGCTCGACGGCACCAAAATGACGTCGCATTTCTCGTAGGCGCGCGTGTAGTCGGCCGTGATCAGCGTGCGGATCTGCTGCGCCGGGTAGTAGTACTTGTCGTACACGCCGGCGGAGAGCAGGTAGCTGCCGAGCATGATGCGTCGGCGCGCCTCGGGGCCGAAGCCGACCGCCCGGCTCGCCTCGTACTGGCCGCCCAGGTCTTTATGGCCGGGGTCGCAATAGCCGTAGCGCACGCTGTCGAAGCGCGACAGGTTGGAAAACGCCTCGCAGGGCCCGAGCACGTAATACGCGCTCATGGCGGCCTGCGCGTTCGGAAGCTCCACCTCCACGAGCTCGGCGCCGGCTTCGCGCAGATGCTCGGCGGCCTCTTCCACCTTCGCCTTCACCTCGGCGGTGAGGCCGTCTGCTTCCATGAACGACGGCACCATGCCGACGCGCATGCCGCGCACGCCCTCGGCGAGGTTGGCGGTGAAGTCGGTGTTTACTGGCTGCGACGTGCAGTCGAGCGGGTCGTGGCCACTGATGACGTTGAGCGCCAACGCCGCATCCTCGACCGAGCGGGCGAACGGACCCACCTGGTCGAGCGAGCTGCCGAACGCGACAACGCCGTAACGGCTGACCACGCCATAGGTGGGTTTCACCGCCACCGTGCCCGTGAAGCTTCCGGGCTGGCGGATGGAGCCGCCCGTGTCGGAGCCGAGCGTGACGCATGCCAGGCCGGCGGCAACCGCCGCAGCGCTTCCGCCCGAGCTGCCGCCCGGTACGCGCTCGAGATCCCAGGGGTTGTGCGTGGGTCCGAACGCGCTCGTCTCGGTCGAGCTGCCGAATGCGAATTCGTCCATGTTCAGCTTGCCGAGCGGGATTGCGCCTGCAGCGAGCGTGTTCGCCACGCACGTTGCCGTAAACGGCGACACGTAGTTCTCGAGCATGCGCGAGGAACACGTGGTGTGCGTGCCCTTCAAGTTCATGTTGTCCTTGTAGGCTACCGGCACGCCCGCCAGCGGTCCGATGTCGGCAGGCGCACGACCTGCGGCAATCGCTTCGTCGATTGCATCGGCTGCTTCGAATGCGAGCCCTTCGGTCGTCTCGAGGAACGCGTGCACTTGCGCGTCGCGCTCGCCGATGCGAGATAGCGACTGCTCGGCGATTTCGCGTGCCGAAAACTCCTTGGCTTGAAGGCCCGCTTGTATTTCGCGGACGCCCATCGTTGCGAATTCGGCCATTAGCGATCGCCCCCTTCGCCTAGAATCGAGGGGATGAGGAAGCTGTCGCCTTGCCGTGCGGGCGCATTGGCGAGCGCCTCTTCTTGCGTGAAACCGGCCACCTCGACGTCTTCGCGCATCACGTTCGAAAGGCTGCCGATCGGGTGGAACGTGGGCTCTACACCCTCGAGGTCGTACTCGGTGATGGGAGCGAGGCTGTCGATGATGTCGTTCAAGTCGACCGTCATCTGCTTCACCTCGTCCTCGTCGAGATGGATGCGCGTGTATTCGGCGATATCGCGCACATCCCGTTCGGTAACATGTTGCGTCATGCTCACCTACTTTCCAATCGTTAAAACTTAACCATTATACGTATGCAGCACATCGAATGCGGCACCTCGACACGAAATGCTCAGTCCTAGAGCCTG
>JAFUBE010000997.1 GCA_017460365.1 Eggerthellaceae bacterium | reverse complement strand
CTGGCAGTAAGTGGGGCAGTTCGGGCCTGGCGGGGAGCGGTGCACCGGGTGTGCGGATGTGGCGCTTTAGTTGAAATCTAATTGCCTGCTTGTCAAATGGCATGGTGGGACATATCATACTGTGTTGCTGTTTTATAGCCTGTATCAGTGAATTAAGGAGTTCGTTTACATGGCAGTTAAGATTCGTCTCGCACGTCACGGCGCGAAGAAGCGTCCGTATTACCGCATCATCGTCGCCGATTCGCGCAAGCCGCGCGATGGCAAATTCATCGAGGAAGTCGGTCGTTACAACCCGTGCGTCAGCCCATCGTTCGTGACGTTCGACATCGATCGCGTGCAGTACTGGCTCGGCGTCGGCGCTCAGCCGACCGACACGGTCGCTCGCCTGTGGGAGAACTACGACGGCCCGTCAGCCGTTACGGGCGTTACGCCTGCGCCGGCCAAGAAGGCTGCTCCTGCACCTGCGGCTTCCGCTGTTGAAGAGCCTGCGACCGAGGAACCTGCGGCCGAAGAAGCTGCCGAAGAGGTTGAAGCGACCGAGCAGGACGCGTAAAAATGTCCGAGCAGAGTCAGGACCTGAAGGGTCTCGTCGAAAGCGTGGTGCGCCCGCTCGTCGATTTCGAGGACGACCTCGTAATCACTTCACACGATGAAGAGGGTACGACGGTCATCGAGATCAGCGTGAACGAAGAAGACGCCGGTAAAGTCATCGGTCGTCAGGGGCGCGTCATCAAGTCGATTCGCACGCTTGCACGCGCAGCGGCTTCGCGTAACGACATGCAGGTCGAAGTGGAGATTCTCGACTAAATGCGTACGTGGAAAGATGTAGCCACGCTCACCAAAACCAAAAGCTTGAACGGAAGGTTCGTCGTGCGACCTGCGGCGGGCCTTCCTTTTGTTCTCGAAGCCGGCACCGAAGTTGCTTTCGTGCCACCGCAAACCGACACGCCCCGGCGCGGCGTCGTCGATTCCGTGTGCGACATCGATGGCTCGGTTTACGAAGTTGGCTTCGATAGCGTGACGGAAGAGACGTGCGCCCGCGCGCTTGTCGGATGCCATTGCCTGGTCAAGGTTAAAGACATAGACGAAACGATGTACGAAGACGAGCCTACGACGTGGGTCGGGTGGAAGGTCGTCGGGGTTGACGGGGGTTGTATCGGCGAGGTTGCGTCGCTGATCGAAAACCCGGGCCAGGCACTTCTGGAGGTAAGTCGGGTTGACGAAAACGCCGCATACATTCCCGTCGTCGACGAGTTCATCTGCGATGTCGATGTGACGAACAAAGAAATCGTCGTCGACCTGCCTCGCGGTTTACTCGATTTGTGAGGCCTTGCATGATAGTCGAGACCCTTTCCACATTTCCCCACATGTTCGACTCGGTCATGGGCACATCCATGATGAAAATCGCTCAGGAAAAAGGCTTGCTCGATTTCGAGGCGTACGATCTACGCGATTGGACTCACGATCGTCATCGCACGACCGATGACGACCCTTATGGCGGAGGCGTGGGGCTCGTGATGAAGTGCGAGCCGATCTACGAGGCGTTTCAGGCAATCACCGGTGTCGATGTGGGATACGAAGCGCCATTGCCGACCGGGAACGAGCAGCCGACAACAGGCCCCGCTCCCCGGCATTGCGACGGCGTTGCGCCTAAGACCGTCTTCCTCACGCCGTGCGGTCGCAGGTTCGACGATGCGCTTGCCGTCGAGCTTTCGAAGCACGATCGCCTGCTGTTCGTGTGCGGTCATTACGAGGGCATAGACGAGCGCGCATACGATTTGGCTGATTACCAGATTTCCCTCGGCGACTACGTGCTGACGAGCGGAGAGCTCGCGGCCATGGTGGTCATCGACGCGGTCGTGCGCAAGATCGACGGCGTATTGGGCGCCGAAGGAGGCGCGGACGAGGAAAGCTTCTCCGATGGGTTGCTCGAGTATCCGCAGTACACGCGTCCAGCCGTATTCATGGGTCGCGAGGTGCCGTCAGTGCTGCTATCAGGCGATCATGGCGCCGTCGACCGCTGGCGCCACGAGCAGAGCCTCGAGCGCACCGCCCGCCTTCGCCCCGATCTTCTTGGCTCGTCGACCTGCTGACAAGCGATTCCCGCTATGCACGGTGTCGCCCCGCCTCCCGGCGGGAGGAAGGTTAACCCATTATGTGGGAATTTGCGCATAGATCGTAAAACACCCGCACGGCGCGGTATTATTACGGTTCGCGACTTTATTGCAACAATATGAAAGGATGCGAATCGATGGATTCAGGTGAACACGCCGAACAGAGCCAGGGTTCCACGATGCGCGGTTGGATAAGCGTGTTCATCATGGTGGCGCTCGTTGCGCTTGCCACGATAGCGTTGCGCACGTTCGTGTTCGTTCCTTACGAGATACCGTCTGGTTCGATGGAGGAAACCATCATGACCGGCGATATGGTTTTCTCCGAAAAGGTGAGTTACTACCTGCGCGCGCCCCAGCGAGGCGACATCGTCACGTTCGACGATCCGGAAGTGGCCGGGCGTACTCTTATCAAGCGCGTCATCGCGACCGGCGGGCAGACCGTCGACCTAGCGGATGGAAAAGTGGTTGTCGATGGGGTGGCTCTCGAAGAACCGTACACGCTCGGCAAAGAGTCATATCCGCTTGCGCACACAGCTTCCGATGCATCGATAAGTTATCCGTTCACGGTGCCGGACGGATACCTATGGGTCATGGGGGACAACCGGACAGCCTCGCAGGACTCGCGTTATTTCGGGGCCATTCGGGCTAGTTCGGTGACCGGCCGAGCCGCCATGGTTTATTGGCCCTTCAACCAGATAAAGCTGCTTTCGTAGAAACGACAAGGCTGCCACGGGCAGGGGAGGAGCAAGATGAGCAAGACCGAAGCACCGACGTTCCAAGACGTCATCATGAATCTGCAACGCTACTGGGCTGACCAGGGTTGCGTTGTCGTGCAGCCGTACGACAACGAAGTGGGGGCGGGCACGTTCCATACGGCCACCACGCTGCGGTCCCTCGGTCCGGGCGTCTGGCGCACCGCTTACGTGCAGCCTTCGCGCCGTCCGACCGACGGGCGTTACGGCGAGAACCCCAACCGCTTGCAGCATTACTATCAGTTCCAGGTCATCTTGAAGCCGTCGCCCGACAATGTGCAGCAGCTCTACCTCGATAGCTTGCGCGCCATCGGCATCGACATCGATGAGCACGACGTGCGCTTCGTCGAGGACGACTGGGAGTCTCCCACCCTCGGCGCATGGGGGCTTGGCTGGGAAGTGTGGATCGACGGCATGGAGGTCACCCAATTCACGTACTTCCAGCAGGTCGGCGGCTTCGAATGCTATCCGGTTCCAGCTGAGATCACCTACGGCCTCGAGCGCCTGACCATGTACATTCAGGGCGTCGATTCGGTCTATGACATCGTCTGGAGCCGCGGAGACGACGGCACCGTGTTCACGTACGGCGACGTCTTCCTCGAGAACGAGCGCGAGTTCAGCGCTTACAACTTCGAGGTTGCCGACACCGATTTCCTGTTCGGCGAATTCGATCGCTACGAGCGCGAATGCAACCGCACGCTCGAAGCCGGCTTGCCGCTTCCGGCATACGATTACGTGCTGAAGTGCTCGCACGCTTTCAACTTGCTCGATGCGCGCGGCGTCATATCGGCGACCGAACGCATGGGCTACATCCTGCGCGTGCGCACGATCGCAAAAGCGTGCTGCGCGAGTTACATCGAACATGTCGTGGGCGAGAGTACCTCACTTACGGGGAAGGAGGCCTCCGATGGCGAATAAGACGCTTGCTTTCGAAATCGGCACCGAGGAACTGCCCGCATTCGACCTGCATGCCACCACGGGCAAGCTCGGCGGGTTGGCTGCCGATGCGCTCGACGGGGCGAAGATTCCCCATGGCGAAGTAAACGTGTACACGACGCCGCGCCGCCTCATCGTGGTCGTGGCCGACGTGCCCGAGGCGACGGAAGCCTCCGTCGAAGAATACCGCGGCCCTGCGGCCAAGATCGCGTTCGACGAGAACGGCGAGCCGACCAAGGCGGCAATAGGGTTCGCGCGCGGCAAGGGGGTCGATCCCGCAACGCTCGAGCGGCGCGACGAAAACGGCACCGAGTACGTGTACGCCGTGAAGGAGACCCCGTCGCTGAACGTGGCCGAGCTTCTGCCCGAGCTGCTCGGCAACCTCATCACGTCCATCTCGTGGCCGAAGTCCCAGCGCTGGGGTTCGCGCCGTGAACAGTTCAGCCGCCCGGTTCGCTGGTTGTTCGCCATGCTCGGCGACGTGGTCGTGCCGGTCGAGTTCGCAGGCCTCACTGCGGGCAACACCACATGCGGCCACCGGTTCCTGGCTCCCGGTCCCCATGAGGTTGCCAATGCAGACGCGCTTATCGACGTGCTGCGCGGTGCCAAGGTGGTGCCGAGCGAGGCCGAACGCGAGGCGTCCATCCGCGAGCAAGTGAAAGCGATCGAGGCCGAGACGGGCCTTGTAGCCGAGCTTCCCGCGCGCACGATGGAAGAGGTCGTGAACCTCACCGAGTTCCCGACGGTCATGGTCGGCGAGTTCGACGAGCTGTTCCTGGCCGTGCCAAAAGAGATCACAGTCGACGCCATGCTCGTCCACCAGCGCTACTTCCCGCTGTTCAACGGCGATGGTTCGCTGTCGAACAAGTTCCTCATCACGAGCAACGGCAACCCCGAATACCACGACAACATTGTCGATGGCAACCAGCGCGTCGTGGCCGCGCGCCTCTACGATGCGAAGTTCTTCTACGACGAGGACTTGAAGCAGCCGCTCGAGGCGTACGTGGACAAGCTCTCCGAGGTCGTGTTCCAGGAATCGCTCGGCACCACGCGCGCGAAGACCGATCGCATCGTCGCGCTCGCGAAGGCGCTTTCCGCAGATGCGGGGCTTACCGGCCAGGATGCGGCGGATGCCGAGCGCGCGGCGTTTTTGTGCAAGGCCGACCTCGTGACCGGCGCGGTCGTGGAGTTCACGAGCGTGCAGGGCGTCATGGGCCGCTACTATGCGAAGGCGGCGGGAGAGGCCGACCAGGTGGCCGAGGCGATCGCCGACCATTACCGTCCGCGTTTCGCGGGCGACGAGGTGCCGGCGAGCATGGTGGGCAAGGTCGTGGCATGCGCCGACAAGCTCGACACCATCTGCGGCCTGTTCGCGGTGGGACAGGGGCCGACCGGCTCGTCCGATCCCTTCGCGTTGCGCCGGAGCGCCATCGGCATCCTCGCAATGCTCGAAGGCGGCCTCGACGTCTCGCTCGTCGACGCGATCGACGCGTCGCTCGACGTGTACGTGGAAGGCGGGCTCGAGTTCGATCGCGCCGCCGTCCGCGCCGAGGTCGTCGAGTTCTTCGTCACGCGCACGAAGGTCATGCTGCGCGACGGCGGCTGCGCGGCCGACACGGTCGACGCCGTCCTCGCGACCGGCGTGGAGGAGCCCATGACGGTCGTCGCCCGCGCCCGCGCGCTCGAAGACGCGCGCGCGAACGACAAGGAGACGTTCGACGATCTGGCCACTGCGTATGCGCGCGCCAACAACCTGCGCGACGCGCAAGCCGGAACCGACGTCGACGAGTCGCTGCTCGACGAGCATGCCCGTATCCTCGCCTCCGCCGTGACGCAGGCCGATTCTAAGGTGGCAAAGGCCCTCGGGGAAGACGACTACCCCTCTGCGCTTTCTGAGCTCGCCGCCTTGCGCGGCCCGATCGACGACTTCTTCGCCAACGTCATGGTGATGGACGACGATGCGGCGGTCCGCGCGAACAACCTGAAGCTGCTTAACCGCTTCGTCGCCGTGTTCGCCAACGTCGCCGACTTCGGCAAGATGGCGAAAGCGAAGTAGGCAAGCCATACGCGCCTGGGGCGTTGCGGTTCATCGGGGTGCCGGATGAAAACGGATGCCTTGGTGCAACCGTGTTCCCAGGTGCGTTATTTCTGTTTTCGGGCGACTGCGGGCCCTATTCGCGCCCGTCGTCTCGAGCGCCCCTGCGCCGTCTCCGCTCAGGTTGACAGCGGAGCGTGAACTGCGGCAATCGCGCGTCACTTAGGCGATTCGGGTGAGGCGACTCCGACCAGCGTTCATCGGGGCTGGTATAATCAGAGCGTTTCTTCTCAGTCCTTACGTGGGGAGCGTCGATGAGGCGAATCATCGCTTACGTTGTGTCCACTGTCCTCATCGTGGGGCTGTTGCCCGCATCCGCTTTCGCCGAAGTGGAAATGTCGCCCGTAGGCGGTGGGCTTTTTGCGCGGGCGCAAGGTGACGAGCCCTGCGGAGATACGTCGGCTCGGTCGATTCCCCTGGGGCAATCTGGTTTTGCGGCGGGCGTCTCGTCGCAAACGGATATCGATCCGCAGGCGAATCCCGCTACGGGCTACACCTTCGATAGCACGGGGGTTCAAACGGGTGTCGAGGGCGTGAGTGTGAATGCCGAGAACCTGGGGATAGGAGGGGGCGGCGCGCTATTCGCGTCGGCCATCAGCCCGCATGACCCCAACACGTACGAGTCCCTTCGTCACTTCTATTACAACACGAGCGGCTGGGACGCGACGAGCTCGATCAGGGCGGTCGCGGTGGACCCGGCCGAGCCCACGCACCTCTACGTGCTCTCGCGCTCCTACCTGGAGGTCTACGGATGGAATGCCGGGCTCGGGTCGACGATGCCGATGTCGACCCTTCCCGCTACGATGCCGCAGCCGGGATCGTGGTCGTCACGCTGCATGCGGATTACCTCGACACGCTCGAGCCCGGAGACCACGAGCTGCGGGCGCTCTTCGACGACGGCAACGACCCGACCGTTGGTTTCACCGTACACGAGGCATCGGAACCTTCATGAAGCGCCGGATCCGACTCACCCGATCGCCTGCAGCAGGTTCACGAGCGCGAAGGCTGCGGTGAAGGCGGCGAGGCCCCAGATGACGCGGTACCTCGCGAACCAGCCCTCGTAGGCCGGATCGTACACCTCAATCGGATTCGAGGGGTTCACGTGCAGCTCGACCGGCTCTTCGAGGCGTGCCGCAGGCGAGCGGTCGAAGAGCATGGTAGCGACGCCTGCCGCAACCTCGTACGTCAAGCCGCCGTACTCGTAGCGGTACACGGGCCTTGCCAGTTGCGTCTCATCCCCTGCATCGCCGTGGATCCACGTGCTGTTTCGCGTTCCCGTGCATGCCCCCCGCACGACGGCTGTGCATCTCCTGTCGCGCGCACGGCAGGAGGGCACATGCCGGCAGGTGATGGCCATGATGATCACGAAGAAGAGCGCCCACACGGCTACGGCTCCCACATTCAAGTTAGCCTCCTCGGCTCCGCTTCGTGGTTTAGCGGTAACGCGTCCATACCTGAAAACCCTCGCCTTCAAGGTAGCTGCGCGAAAGCGTATCGCCCCAGTGCACGCGCCCATTGTAGTTGCCTTCGCAGATGGTGATGGCATCAGCTGACTTCCCGAGCACGATGACCGAGTGCCAGTTTCCGATACGGATCGAGTCACCTACCTTCACCTTCGAGAAATTCGCGTGTTTCTTGAACGGGGCGTACTTTCCGAACGCCTTGTCGGACACGATGCCGGCGAACGCGGCGCAGCCGTAGCAACTCGTCCGGGCGGCGCGCCAGTCGTAGTGACGGTTGTCGTCGTTCCAGCTCAGCCCCTCGGGATAGCTCGCCTTCAAGGCAAGTATCTTCTTGCGTGCCTGCGCTTGCGTGACCTTGCGGTACACGCCCACGGTGCAGGTTGCGGAAAAGCCGGTAGTCGGGTTGTACGCCGTGATCGTGGCCAGCCCCGGTTTCTTCGCAAGCGCTTTTCCCGAGGTCGACACGCTTGCCACTTTCGGCTTGCTCGACTTCCACTTCACTCCCGCCACGCTGCGCGAGAGCTTCAGCTTCGCCGTCTTGCCGACGAGCAGCGTCCGTTCGCCTGAGCCCGTGATGTAGAACCGGTTGGCCAAGTAGTTCGACGTGAAATCGTCGCCGAAGCCGTAGCCGATGAACGTGTACGCTTGCGCTCCCACTGCCGCAGGCACGTTCTCCGCAGGCAACGCGATTCCGACGAAAGCGAGCGTTGCCGTCATTGCCAGTGCAACGATGCGTTTCATGTTAGCCCCTTTCCCACGTAGCGTCTTGCTACTTCACGACCGCGCTCTTCTTGGCGCTCCAGGTCGAGTAGTACGAATGCCCGCCGATCGAGCGGAAGGCGCGCACCTGGGCGTAGCAGCGCTTCTTGCTCGCAAGCTTCTTCAGCACGCACGATGTCTTCGATTTCGCCACGTTCGCGGTTTTCGCGCCCTTCATCGACTTGGCCGTGGAATACCGAACCTGGTATTTCGTCGCACCCGAGATTTTCTCCCAGGTCACGGTCGCTTTCCTCTTGCCCGTCTCGATGCTTTTCAGCGACGGCGCGATTACCGCCGCGCTCTTCTTGGCGCCGACTTTGCCTTTGACGGAAATCGATTGCTGCGCGATCGATCCGAACGGGTAGGGCATGGTCATGTACGACACGGCGTACGTTGGGTAGTAGCTCCAGTCTGCCGTGTTGCTGTGATACACGACCGAGGGCGTTTGCGACCAGCTTGCGCCTTTCGCGAGCAGGCCGTTCGCGTTGAACGTCTTGCCGAGCGTGAGCGCGCCGATTGCGAACGCGTGGCCGTAACCGTTGTTCGCCCCCGTGAACACGCCGCCCGCCAGCTTCGTCGTTCCGCCCCCCACCAAAAGCGCATGCGGATAGCCGCCGTAGAACTTCCCGCCGTTTACCGTGAGTTTGCCCCCTGCGTTATACAGTGCGCAGTACGTTCCCGAGAACGCGCCGCCGCCGATCGTGCACGTGCCGCCGCCGACGTGCACCGCCGATCCACCCGCGCCCGAGAACTTCTTGCAGGCGTAGTTGCCGTTCAAGATGGCGACCGAGCCCTTGCGCAGCTCTATGCAGCCGGCGCCGAGACCGTTGACGGACACCTTGTTCGACGTCGCCTTCGAATCGAGGAAGGTGACGTTCGCTCCCTGCACGGTGAACGTCGCGAGGTTCTCGCAAGCCGACTGCACCGTGTGACCGTTGAAGTCGATGACGAACTTCCCGGAGAGCAGGGCGCACGTCGCCACGTCGTCGTCGGTATTGTTCTTGTCGCCGAGCGTGAAGTCGTTGGCGATCCTGTAGTACCCCGGCCCGAAGCCCTCGCTTTTCAGCGTGAGGTGGCGCAGTTGCTCAGGTGTCGAGATCGTGCGCCACTTCGTCGCCTGCGTTGTGATCGACGCGTCAGATGACGCGGCCTCGAGCGGGGGCGAATCGGCGAGTGCCGGCTGCGCGACTAAAAACGCGATGGCGAGTACGGCGAGTGCGGCTACGAGCTTTCTCACGGTGGCCCCCTAAGATCGTGCATTTCGGTCCACCGATAGTGTCGCGTCGATGCAGGGCGTCGGGGAGTCCTGTTTTCCCAAGAGGGGGTCTGGTTTACCTTGATGTCTCCAACCGTCCTGTACCTGCCTCTGAAATGGGGTTATACGAAAACCTAGACCCCCGTTGAGACGAAACTGGACTCCCGGTAAAACCACCTGAGATGTTCAATTACCTCATGTTGGGTGTCTGTGGAAACCAAACTTCTGGCGAAGCGCTGGCAAGGCTGCGCACGTGGTTCGTCGGCGTCTCCCTCACCGTTTTGACGGCGATAGCCTTGGCGGGATGCTCGCAGTCGAGTTCGGCTTCAGGCCCAGTTTCGTCAGGGGCCGTTTCCGAATCAGCTTCGAGCGCATCCCACGCGTCGGGTTCGGTGCTCGACGCGAACGAGGTTCCGAGCGCGCAAGCCGTGCTCGCCGAAAGCGAGTGGGGAGACCTGTTTGCAACGATCGGCGACACGGCCGTAACGTTCGGGAGGCGCGTACAAGGAGAGTTGCCAACGGTGGTGTACGTGCAGTGGTCGGGCGTGGGCGGCGGAGAACCCATCGAGTTCACGGATCCCGGCGAGATACGGGCCGCATTCAACGCGTTGGCGGGTGCGAGCATCGGCGACGAGGCGAAGGAGACGCACACCGATGACTACACGTCGTTCCAGTTTACATTCGCGGACGGTGAGCAGTTCTCCGTTTCGTTCGATTCGCTTTCCGTCACCTTGCATGAGAACGGTCGCTACGCGACTTACAGCGTGGTCGTCGATGACGACTTCCGCGCGTTTGCCGGCATGGCGCGCCAGAAGACGCTGGCGACCTATTGATGGCGGGCGTATGTCCGTGGGAAACAGAAGGGAAAGGAAAGACATGAAGCGAATCTCTGTTATCGCAACCTGCATCGTCGTTCTGCTCGCCGTCATGGCGGGGTTGGCGGCATGTTCGGGCGGCAGCGCGTCAGGCGCTGCTTCGGCTTCCTCAGCCTCGAGTGCTGCTTCGGCGGCATCTTCGGCATCCTCATCGTCCGCATCGGGCTCGTCATCTGCCTCCAGGAGCGCATCGACCTCCTCAAGCTCATCGAGCGTCGCCTCGTCGTCGGCGGCGTCCAAGGCGTCTTCGCCGTCAGTTGCGGCTTCCGTTGCCATGGCGGGCAAGAAGACCGCTACGGGCACGGTCGTCACGACCACGTATGCCGAACGTGCCGTCGAAGTGGGCCTTGCGGGCGACGAGTACAAAAACGATACGAGCCTGCTCACGTTGCTCATGCTCGACGAACCCATCGAGGTGACGGCATACAAGGGAGGCAGCGACTACACGGGCACGGCTTCTGTCATACGCCTGCCCAACGACGAGATGTTCCGCCAGTTCTCGGGCAAGCAGATCACCATTCGCGTCGATTCCTGGGGCGAGTGGCCCGCCGACCTGTCGGGCAAGCTGTACGATCTCGTCGTCGACTTCGATGCAGACGGCCTCGGCTTGGTGGAGTGAGCGTGGGGCCGCAGGCGAGGTCTCCGTTCTGATCGCGAGGGGAGGGGGCGATATGCAGATGCTCAGCTGCCAGGCATGCGGCGCGCCGGTGCACTGGGACGGAGCGAGCCGGATAGCCGCCTGCGCGCATTGCGGGGCCGAGTACCTCATGCATCCTCAATCGCGCTGCGGGTCTCAAGCCGACGGCGTCGGGCGCGATGAGGTGGCCGTCATCCCCATTCGGGAGAGCGCCCATGCGGGGCGCGTCTACGCCCGCAGCTTCATACCGAGGGGCTGGACTGCCGCAGCGGCGAATCCCGAGCTGACCTCGTCGCTTCTCACGCCGCTGACAATGCGCATCCGCTACACGGCAGACGATGGTCGCGCTACCGTATCGCGCACCGGTTGCGTCGCCTACGAGCACATCGACGACGCGCCTGGGAACGCAGGGCTTCAATGGAGCCTTCAGATGCCCGACTGCAAGCGCGTGGCGACGTACCGCGATGCGCCGGCGATGTGCGATATGGCGGTCGCGGGCGAGTCGGTCGCGACCTGCCAGCTCGTTTCGCACGAGACCGATGAGGATGACGTTGTGAGGCGCCTCGTCGAGAAGATGCGCGCTAACGTGGCGCACGGCAACGTCGCCGAGTGGAATTATAGTTACTGTCGGCGCACGTACCGTGTGACGCAGCCGGACGGAACGCAGCGGCGACGCACGCTTGAGGCACTCGTGGACTACGTCGCGATACCTCCGGATCCGTCGGAGGTGCAGCTGTTCGAGCAGGCGCGCTCGATCATGGCGCGCACCCGCCTCGGTGGCTTGGGGGCGCTCGGCAGCCTGTTCGGCCTGGGCGGCGTCCCCGGGCTCGAGCAGCCCCATATGCGTTACCAGTGGGAAATCGCCTTCATGATCGATGTCGATGCCGCCCCGGAGGCTTTCGATGCCGCGCGTGAAGCTTGCAGGCTCATTCGCGCGAGTTACGAGGAAAGCCCCGCTTTCGAACGCGCGAAAGCGCAGATCCGAGATCATGTGGTGCAAGCGCAAATGCAGCAGGCTCAGGCGGTCAATGCCGCGATGTCGCAGATGGCTCGTGACAACGCTGCCCATTGGGACCGTATGAACGATATCGTGCGCGACACGAACGATTACACGACCGACGTCATGCATGACATGTTCGCCGCAAATGCCGCAAGCCACGATCGCGTGGCGAACCTGAACTCCGAGATGCTGCGCGAGGTGAATACCTTCCATGCCAACGGAGGCGTCGTCGAGGCGTCTACCTCGTGGGATCACGTGTACCAATCGGACGAGCATCCCGACTGGTTCGTCGCCACCGAGGGCTTCGAGCTGCGGCCCGGCATCGATTTCGAGGAGCTTCACCGTACCGACGGAGATTACTAGCAGGTGGGGAGGACACGATGATAGTTCAAGCACGGGTAGCGCTCGACGGAGGAGGCGTATATGCGGTCGAGGTCGAACCTGACGAATTGAAGGCGCAGCTCGCGGACGAGCGCGCGCGTTTTCTCGAGTTCGCAGACCCCGCCGGTTTCGTCACGGCGATTCCGCGTGAGAAGGTTCTCATGGTTCAATACGGTCCTGGCATTCCCTCGCCGGAAGCTCAAGCGGCACAGCAGCAGGCGCAACTTCAGCAGATGCAGCAGCAATACGCCCAGATGCAGCAACAATACCAGCAGATGCAGGCGCAGATGCCGAATGCGGGCTCGGGGCAGTCGGGATTCGGCGAGCGCGCGAAGGCGAAGCTGCAGCAATTTCAAGACCAGTTCATGTCCCCACAGCCCCAGTTCATGCCTCCGCAACAGCAACAGTTCCCGTCTCAGCAATCCGGTCAGAACCCGATGCAGTGGTAACCCCGCCGCCGGTGTCGCAATGTGCCACGATTTCGTGGACGCTCGGCTTGAACGCGAGTCCGGCGCGGCGTTGCGGCGGAGTGAGGTAAGAGTCTCGAGCGGGCGCATTCCGATGATATGACCCAGGTTGGTATACTTGCTTCATGAACAGGCAAACGGCGACAACCCTCCTGCCGACCGTATGCGTCGGCGCGCTTCTGCTGCTGTGGTACAAGCGCATGATGATCGCCATGCCGGCTTGGTGGGGGGCTCCCTTCATCGTCGCGTGCGCGGCGGGGTTCGTGGCATGCGGGATAGCGCTTGACCGCACGCGCGTCGTCGAGCGTTCGCGGGTGCTTCTCGGTAACCAGCGTATCGTCATGGCATGCGCGGCGATAGCCGGCGCGGGCTCGCTCGGCGTCGCCGTTCTGGGGCAGGCTGGCGTCGTCTGCGCGGCGGTGGGCGGCATCGCGGCTGCCGCGGCGTTCCTCGCGACATGTGCGGGAGGCTTGCGCGCCTTGCCGCCGAACGTGCGCGGATGCGCGTTCGCGGCGATCTTCTTCCTGGCGGGTTTCGTGAACACGTCGACCGACCTGGCCGAGCTGCCGTGGCTCAAGGTGGCGGGCTTCGTGCCCAACGCGGGCATGGCGGCGGGATGCGCAGCCCTTGCGGCGATTGCGGCGCGCTTGATTGGCGCGCCGTTCAACACGCGCATCCTGGCGGTTCCCGATGTCGAACGCAAGGGCGCGCTGTCGCTGCCGCGTCTCTTGCTGCTCACGGTTTGCTGCTTCGTGCTCATGTACGTGGCCGTTTCGCTCAAGGACTCCGTCGCCTATCCCGTGGCGGTCGAAAGCATAGTTGACAGCGGCTTCGTTCGCTACGTCGAGCTGCCGATGTGGGTCGTTGCAGGCGTCGTGTGCGACCGCGTCGGGCGCTCCGAGCTCTTTGCCCTGTGCACGCTTTGCGCGTTCGTGGGAAGCGCGGGGCTCATCGCCGAGCCGCATACATCGACGTCAGCATTGTGCACGCTGTGTTCGTATTTCTGCCTCATCGGGTTCCCGACCGCCTGCGTGTGCCTTGCCGTCGATATCAGCTGCTACGTTGCGCGACCTGCTTATGTCGGCGCGTTCTGCTTCGCGCCCGTCGTCGTCGGCGCCGCAGTCGGAGCAGGCGTCACCGCGCTCGTGGGACAGGCTTCAGGGGATGTGCTCTTCCTCGCGTCGACCGCCTGCCTCGCGCTGTTCTCGCTCTGTGCCGCGTTCTTGCTTCGGGGCTTGCGCTCCTACCGTGAGCTGCTCGCGACCACGCCGGTCATCGCGCTATCCGATGATGGCTCGTCGGCGCGTGACATCGCAGCCATCGCCGAGCGCTTCGGGCTCACGCGCCGCGAAACCGAAGTCCTCGAACTGGTGTTTCGCGGCCTCACGGTGCAGCAGATGGCCGATGAGCTCGTGGTGTCGAAGTCGACCGTGAAGTTCCATGTCACCAACATCCTGCGCAAGACCAGCTCGGAGAGCCGGCAGCAGATGATAGAGCGGCTCGATGCCGAGAGCTGGAGAAGCCGGTAGTGGGTTTGCCTTCCTGCTCCATTCAAGTTCCACCACGAAGACGGGCAAGATCGATCCACGTTCGGGAATAGAGGCGACGTCAGCGAACCCATACCCGCTGGGCAATTGTTGCGCGATCCTGACAAGTATGTGAAAGATCTGCGGCGTTACCAGGCGTTCGTCTCGCCAGACGCGTCGATGTACTGGGATATGCCGCTTGCGGCGCTTATCGTGAACAAGTACCGCAACCATGCGATCGGCTATTACATGCAGTCGAAGGGCATCTACACGATTCCCAACGTGCGCTGGGGCGATGAGCGCACGTACACGACCGACTACCTACCCGAGCCGCTCGCGTTCCTCGGCGTTGAGAGGCATTCGGTCGTGTCGATCGGCAGTTACGGTGTGGTGAAAACCCGCGATGAGAAGCGCCATTTCCGGGCGGGTCTCGAGGCGATGCTCGATTGGCTCGAACCCGAGGTCGTGCTCGTGTACGGTTCGACCCCCGACGACGTCTTCGGCGACTACTGGAAGTATGCCGAGTTCATCCGCTACCCGGACTGGACGAGCTATCTGCGCCGCGATGAGCAGCAGGCTCAACCCGAGGAACTGCTGCGCAAGCCGGGGCGCGAGGGCTAGTGCTGCGTTCAGTAAATAACTGCCCG
>JAFUBE010000996.1 GCA_017460365.1 Eggerthellaceae bacterium | reverse complement strand
TTCGTGTCTGACGGGAAGTGTCACGCCTTCTTCAGATTAGGCAGCTGCTTGTAGACGATGCCGACGAGCACGAGCGCGGCGCCGAGCAGAACGAGCGGGGTAGGGGCGTCGCCGATGATAGCCCAAGCGCTCAGGATGCCCACGGGAAGCTCGCTCGAGGCCATGACCGACACCATGCCAGCCGAAAGCTTGGGGCTCGCGAAGTTGATGAGCGTGGTGGGGATGATCACGCCCATGAATGCGAAGCCTATGGCGAACGGCCAGGTAGCCGCATCGAAGAGGGCGGTCGTATAGCAGGCGGGGTTGGCCAACGAGGTAACTACGAGGCCGCCTGCAGCGAGCATGGTCGCACGAAACGACGCGGGCTGGTCTGTGCCGATGCGTCCCGAGAAGAACAGGAACAGCGCGTAGAACACGGCAGATCCCGCGCCGAACGCCATGCCGATGGGGTCGAGCGATTCCAAGCCGCCTTCGAAAACGCCTGCGGCGAACAGGGTTCCCACTAACACGATCGCCACCGCCACGATCGTAGAACGCTCGGGAAGACGGCGCTCCACGACGCATTCGATGGCAACGTTCACCCACACGTATTGGAACAGCAGCGTGAGCGCAGCTGCGCTCGGCAGAAGGGCCACGCTGTTGTAGTAGCAGATCGAAGTGCAGCCCGTGAACACGCCGAGCAGCGCAAGCTTGGCATGGGACGGCGAAAAGCTCACGTTCACGCGCGTTACCAACATGAAACCCGCGCATAGCACGAGTGCGGTCAGATATTGCAGGGGCAGGAAGTCGGCCGGAAAAACACCGAGCCCGACAGCCGTCTTGACTGCGGGCACGATGAATCCGTAGCTTGATCCTGCAACGAAAACGAGCAGCGCGTTTGAAATCGTGTTGTTCAAAGGCTATGCGGTGGGCGCTTCTTCGGCGGCGGTCTCGTCGATCTTGTTAGCCGAGCTCGTGAGCGGGGTGTTGTCCTTGCCCATCGTGAACTTGCGCCCAGCCTTCTTCCAATCGCGATACTCGGCAGTGGCCGTGAACAGCGCGTCGGAAGACGAGTTCAGGGCCGTCTCGCAAGAGTCCTGGATCACGCCGATGATGAAGCCGACGGCCACGACCTGCATGGCGACGTCGTTGGGGATGCCGAACAGCGAGCAGGCCATCGGGATGAGCAGAAGCGAGCCGCCCGGCACGCCCGAGGCGCCGCAAGCCGAAATCGCCGCGAGCGCCGAGAGGATGACCGCTGTGGGGATGTCGACCGAAAGCCCCACGGTGTTTGCCGCCTGCATGGCCATGACCGAAATCGTGACGGCGGCGCCGGCCATGTTGATGGTCGCGCCGAGCGGGATGGACACCGAATACAGGTTCTTGTCGAGCCCGAGCTTCTCGCACAGCTCCATGTTCACCGGGATGTTCGCGGCGGAGCTGCGGGTGAAGAACGCCGTGATCCCCGAATCCTTCAGGCAGCGCAGGACGAGCGGGTAGGGGTTCTTGCGCGTGATGATGAACACCATGAGCGGGTTCGTGACGAGCGCGATGACGAGCATGCAGCAGACGAGCAGCGCGATGAGCTGGCCGTACTCGATGAAGATTTCCATGCCGTTGGTTGCGACCGCGTCGTAGACCAGGCCGAGGATGCCGAGCGGGGCGAGGCTGATGATCCAACGCACGATCGTGGCGACCGCGTCGGAAATCGCGTTGAAGACGTCTTTCACGCTACCTTTGGCCGCGCGCAGCGCAGCGCCGATCATCGCGGCCCACACGAGGATGCCGATGTAGTTCGCCTCGACGAGCGCTTTCACCGGGTTCATGACGATGTTGAGCAGCAGCGTGTTGAGCACTTCGCCGATGCCGGAAGGCGATGACTGCGCGATGTTCTCGGCAGAGGCGAGCGTGAGCTGCATTGGGAAGAGGAACGATCCTACGACCGCGACGAGTGCGGCGACGAAAGTAGAGACGAGGTACAAGATGATGATCGTCCGCATGGACGCCGGCGCCTTGGCGTTGCACAATGCGCTGATGATAAGGAAGAACACCAAGATGGGCGCAACGGCCTTCAAGGCGTTTACGAACAGCGTGCCGAGAAGCGTGATGATGGCCGGCACGATGGTGCCGTCAGACGGTATGAACAGGCCAAGTATGGCACCGATAATCAGCCCTACGACGATGCGCAGCACGAGGCTCGTGCCGTTCCACTTCTCGATGATCCCCTTCATGATAACGTTCCCCTTTTCCAAACAATAAAAATGGTGCGGGCGAAAGGACTTGAACCTTCACGGGTTTCCCCACCAGAACCTAAATCTGGCGCGTCTGCCAATTCCGCCACGCCCGCACTATAAATCAAGATGATAACAGAAAGCCTTCTAGTTATGGCGTTTCGGGGATGAACGGCGCGTGCGTGCAACGGCGGTTCAACTGTGCGATAATTCGGGTTTGCGTGTCGATACGCGCGAATAATATGAAAGCAAGTGGAGGACAACGTGGAAACAAAACTTGAGGTCTTGGAAGGGAACCGCGCCAAGGTTACCGTGACGATCGATGAGAAGACCATCGCCGATCGCATCAAGAAGCAGTACAAGCAGGTCGCCAACCAGTACACCATCCCGGGTTTTCGTCGCGGCAAGGCGCCGCGCCCGGTGATCGACAACGCGCTGGGCAAGGATTACGTCCGCGCGGTCGTGACCGACGACCTGGTGAACGAGTCATACCCCGAGGCCATCGAAGACACTGGCATCTTCCCGGTCGGGCAACCCGACTTCGACGAGGAAAACATGGACTTCGTGGTCGACGGCCAGGCCTACACGTTCGACTTCGAAGTCGACACCAAGCCGACGCTCGAGCTTTCCAGCTACGATCCCGTCGAGATAGAGCTGCCGCCCGAGAAGGTCACCGACAAGCAGATCGATGACGAGATCGACGCGCTGCTCGAGCATTACATGGACATCGTGCCGGCGCCGGCTAACACCAAGGTGAAGGAAGACAAGTACGTCAACTTGAAGATCACCGCCACCGATGACAACGGCGAAGACATCCCTTCGATTACCACTGACGAACTGCAGTACGGGCTCGACAGCAGCCTGTTCCCGCCCACGTTCGACGAGCAGATCCTTGGCTTAAAGAAGGGCGACACCAAGCAGTTCTCCATCGACATGCCCTCCGAGGCCTATGCGATGACCGCAACGCTTGCAGGTAAGACCGCGCAGATCAACTTCGACATCGAAGTTCTCGGCGTGCTGAAGAAGAAGCTGCCGGAGCTGACCGACGAGTGGGTGCAGAACAAGATCGGCGTGGAGACGGTGCAGGAACTGCGCGACGAGTTGAGCGACGAGGTCAACTCGCAGCGCGAAGGCATGATGCCGCTCCTGAAGGAGAACCGCGTGCTCACCGCGCTGCAGGAGCGCCTCGAAGGCGATGTGCCCGAAGGTGTTCTCGAGGAATCCGAGGCCACGCTTCTGCAGGATTTCTTCAACCAGCTTCAGCGTCAGGGCATCACGCTCGACGTATACCTGCAACAGCAGGGCATCACGTCGGATCAGTTCCGCGATGACGTGAAGCAGCAGGCTGCCGATATGGCGAAACAGGACATGGCGCTCGATGCCTATGCAGCACATGAAGGCTTTGAGGTAACCGACGAGGATATCCGCAAGGAATTCGAGATAGCCGGTGTTGCCGACCCCGATGCCATGATGGCCGAATGGCGCCAGAAGGGCCAGATGTACCTCGTGCGTCAGGGCATTCTTCGCCAGAAGGCCGCCCAGGCCCTCGTCGATGGCGCAATCGTGACCGAGGAAGCGCCGAAAGACGACGAGGCCGAGAAATCCGGCAAGCATGCGAAGGGCAATGCTTAACAGGGCAACATGTCAAGTTAGTAACGTTAGGACGGGCGTGCCTTTGCGGGGCGCCCGTTTCATTATCATTACGCACGACTGAAAAAGACTAGTGGAAGAGGTAGCACATGACACAAGCGAGTAACGCGCTTATCCCTTACGTTATCGAGCAGTCTCCGCGCGGAGAGCGCTCGTACGACATCTATTCTCGCCTGCTGAACGACCGCATCATCTTTTTGGGCGAGCAGATCGACGACCACGTGGCGAACTCCGTCGTCGCCCAGCTGCTCCACCTTGAAAGCGCCGACCCAGAGAAAGACATCTCGCTGTACATCAATTCGCCTGGCGGTTCGGTGACGGCCGGCCTTGCCATCCTCGACACGATGAACTTCATCAAGTGCGATGTGTCGACGATCTGCTTGGGCGAGTGCGCCTCGATGGCGGCGGTGCTTTTGAGCTCGGGCACGAAGGGCAAGCGCCTTTGCCTGCCGAATTCGATGGTGCTCATTCACCAGCCCCTCGGTGGAGCGCAGGGCCAGCAGACCGAGATTCAGATTGTGGCCGACTTCATGCTGAAGACGCGCCAGCGCCTGAACGGAATCCTGGCCGCCAACACGGGCCAATCGCTTGAGCGCATCCAGGCCGACACCGAGCGCGACAACTACATGACCGCCGAGGAAGCGCTCGAATACGGCCTCGTCGACCGTATCACCACCTCTCGCGTCGCCGCAGCCGAGTAATCGCGATTACATTTTCAAGTAAACGCTTCTGTCCCATCCCGGTTGTCGGGGTGGGA
>JAFUBE010000995.1 GCA_017460365.1 Eggerthellaceae bacterium | reverse complement strand
GCTTTGCTTTGCGAACGCCTCTGCGGATTGCGGTGCAACTCAGCTGCCGGTGCTGCCGACACGCTCCTCGGCTTGGGAAGACGATCTTCCACCCACCAAATCGGCGATTTCGCGCACCCAGTCGGGCCATTCGCTTGGGGGCAGGGTGGCGATGGCCTCGCGGAAGGCTTCGAGCGATTGTTCCTCCGGTGCCTCGTCGCCGAGTGCGGCCTTCACGAACGCGTCCATAGTCTTCGCCACTTCGCGTTCGTGTTTGGGGACCTGTTCGGCGTACAGCTCGAGCGTCGTCGACGAGCGCTTGTGGCCGAAGTGCGCCTGCGCCGTCTTCACGTCCACGTTCTCGCCGATAAGGTAGGTCGCGCCGAAGCTGCGCAGCGACTTGTACGACGGCCCGACATAACCGCTGTGTTTCACGCGGGCGATGCCGCGGCTGTCCACCCATTCGGAGTGCGTGGTGTACTCGCCCAGCCCGCGTTCCACCATGAGCGCGCGCATCCACTTCCCGTAGTTGTCGGGGTTCATGTGCGTGCCGTAATACGAGCTGCACACGGGCGCCGTCTCGTCCCATTCCCTGCCGCACGGCACTTTCTGGCGGCGCCACTTCTTCACCAGGTGCGGGAACTCGGCCTTCTGGATCTCGAGCCAGGCGAGGAGCATCCCCTTGAGGAACGAGCCCATGGCCAGCGCCCGCTCCGACCCCGCCTTCGCGGGGACTATCTCGCCCCTCTTGCTCAGCGTGCCGCGGATGTAGATGGCGTTGCGCTCGAAGTCGAGGTCGCATGCCCGCAGCGCTAGCGCCTCGCCGAGCCTGATGTGCTCGGTCATGCCGAGCCACAGCGCGACGACGCGCCCGCTCAGCTCCTGGTCGTACAGCCAGGACACGAACTCCTCGGCCTCGTTTTCCTCGATGCGCCGGTGCTCCTTGGTTGTGGGATTGACGGGTGGCTCGCTGACGTTGGTCACGAGGTCGCACGGGTTGAAGTCGATGTGGCCGGTTGTCGTCGGCCGCTTGAGTATCTGGCGAAGCTTCTTGTACATCTTGAAGATGGTCTGCTCGGACACGCCGTCCTTGCGCATCTGCGTGATAACGTCTTCCACGTGAGCGGTCGTGAGGCCGCGCACGGTCACGGCGGGGAAGAGGCGCTCGATCCGCCTGATCTCGTCCTCGTCCCGGTCGATGGTTCGAAACGACGGCTTGGCCACTCCGGTCGACTTGAACGTCGCCTCGGCCTGGACCTTGCGCTCGTCCTGCCATTGCCGGGCGTATTTGCCGACCGGCATGTTCACGCCGCCGTCGCCGTTAACGAGCTCGCGGCGGTAGCGCTCCGCTTCGACGAGGGCCTTGGCCTTGTTGGGGGCTTTTATCTTTCTCGTCTTGGACCAATACCATTTCTTGTGCGGGCCCCCGAGGTGCGCGTCGGGATCCATGCGCACGCGCGCGGAGTAAAGCTCGCCGGGCTTCAGGGCGACCAGGGCGATGCCGTCCTCGTAGTAGGTCTTCGGTTCCTTGCGCTTCGCCGCCATGTCAGCCTTTCTTCTCGGGTATGGCCTCCAGTATACCCTCGTGTCCTGATAATCTGGCTAAAATTGGCTAAGAAATCTGGCTAAGAAACTGGCTAAACTTCCAAATCAGGCCAACCTGAATCACTGCTAATTAATTTGTGAACAGGGAAAATATTTGATAGACTTCAAAATGACCTGCTATTGCAAAGAAAAGAACCTGCGCCCTCTCAAGGCGGAGGTCGCCGGTTCGAATCCGGTCGGAGCTACCAAAATCGCAGGTCAGGGCTTCGAGGCCCTGGCCTTTTTGTTTTTACGGCTTAGAAATGAGCCAAAATTGAGCCAAACTTGGTGTTGTCACTTTTGCGCTCAGCCACAGAACGGCGAAACCCATACACGGCATCCCTTGGGCGAACGAGCTCCCGTTCATCGATACGTGGTCGAGCGATAGACCCTGGCTCTTGCGGAACGTGAGCGCATAGGCCGGTTTCAGCGGATGGGCTATCTGCCGCCCAGACACCTCCTTACGCACCTGCCACCTGCCGAAGGCGTCAGCCTCGACGATGCTTTTCACGCACTCATCGACTATCGCTCCAAGAAATGCGCCGACCGGGAGGCGTAGCGCCGAAAATACGTGCGCGACAGGAAGAGTGCAGCGGGTTCGATCCAGAGCAAATGACGGTTAGACGCTACAACGATGGTTCGTAACCTGGGATGCTGCGACCAGTGAGGTCTGAATACCTTGTGTTCAGCTCTTGTGCGTGCTTATTTAGCTGCTCGCGTGTCATCGGCTTCTTCTCGCCGGCGGGTCGGTCTTTCCTCGTGACACGCCATTCCCAATACTCGTAATGCGTCTTGATGTGGTCGGGGTATCTACCGTTGTTCTTGAAGGGCGCTTTATCCATATCGTCGAGCATCGCCCGCTCGGTTTCGTTGACCTCTCGCGCTTCCTTGCGGAGCCTGATGGCCTGAGCCATCATCGACTCAGTCGTGTCGTATTGAGCGCGGCTCGTTTCGACAAGCTTGTCTGCATCCCTACGATCCTTGGTCTTGATTTTCTCGGCTTCCTCTTCAGCCTTGCGCTTGATCTCTGCGGCCTGTGCGTAGACCGTGGCAGCGGCGTCGTTCGCTTTCGCGAGGTTCAATTGCGTCTGTTGCAATTCCGCATTTACGCTTTCGAGTTCCGCCTTGGCGCCGGAGATGCCCAATACTTTCTCGCCCGTATCGCGATCGACAAATTCATCCCCTTGCATTGCCGAGAGGTAGACCTTATCCGCGACGAGCTTGGTTTCGACCCCCTTTTCCTGCGAAGCCTTTTCCTTCGTGCGCTTTTCGATATTGGCAAGCGTCTGATTACCAGCGGCGATCTGTTTGGCGTTATCCGCAATCGCTTCTTTCTGATCGGCAACCTTTTGATCCATTTCGTTGAGCTGGTTGAGCATGCCGACCAGGCCGAGAAGCTCATTACCATCGTTATCGTGATACGTCTCGCCTTGAAGAGCGTCGCGTTGTAATTCCGCAATCTCAGTTTCCTTGACGACCTCTTTCAGCATGGAGTTCGCGGCGGCGAGGGCTTCAACGGCTTCCGCGCGCGCCTTGAACTCATTGACGGGATCGCGCTTCTCCTTGTTGTGCTTGTTCACACGATGGAATCCGTAGCCCTCCATCTCGCGGGCCATCGTTTCCTTCACGGCGGTTGCGAACTTCACGACGGGTTCAGGCTCCCCTTGCTTCTTCACGAAACCCATGTCCTTGAACGCTCCCGTCATGGAGCACTGGCGCTCCATGCCCTTCTTGTAGTTCTCGCCGAAGAACGTGACATCAATCTGAGCGTGAATCGTTCCGTCGGGTTCGTCGTCGTGGATCTCCCAAGATAGAATCCCGACGTTCGGGAACTCTTTCTCGAACACGTCCTTCAGGTCAACGAGAAGCTGCTTCAGCCTTTCGTGCTCGGGCGAATTGTTCGCGTGTTCGAGCACGTAGTCGTTCGCATCTTTCTCATCGATTTCCTTCAGGCGCTTCCACTCCGCCAGGTCGTAGCCCTCATCGCAAACACGCGCAGCGGCATCCTCGCGGTTGCCGAACTGCAATACGTATTCGAAGACCGGCGTGATACCGTTGCCGTCAAGAAGAATCTTCGAATAGTAATCGTCATCGATTTTCCTGTCCTTGTGTTTCTGCTTGGCGTTGTAAGCATCGATCGCGGGTTTGTAGAAATCGTTGAACGATTGGCGCAAGTCGTAGGTGCGAACCACGCCCACGTTGCGGTCTTCCAGCTTCGCACACGCATTCGGCGGCGTGTAGTCCCGCCTGTTATGGCTCTCCGAAATTGCGCCATTGCTGAAACTGACCGATAAACCTATGGTATCCATTCGATAACCTCCCTGAATCGCTTCGCTCCATTTCCTCCGCTATCTGGTGCGCCCCAGCGCTGCCAGATGCGCCCAATTGGGGTTCTGACACTCCCGTCGGCCACATCAAAACCCATTGGGCTCCTGCGGAGGGCTGCGGAGAAACCCTTACAGGTTCTCCTGTGGCTCTTCTTCGTAGGTCTGCTCACCGTAGACATCGGCGTAGTCATCCGCGTCTTCCAACTCGGATGCCGGCGCCTCGTCCGCATCGGCAGCAGAAGAGCCTTTACCCAAACGTTCAACGAGGAACCCCTTGAAGTCCTTCGGGTCTTCGGGAAGTTCCCCACCAAAGATGTCGCGCACGGCCTTCGCTATCGCCCGGTCGTAACGCTCACGGGCGCGTCTGTCCTCTTCGCGCATCTGCGCCCTCAATCGCTCGACGAGTGCTTGCGCCTCTGCGAGCTTTTCCTGCGCGGTCTTTGCCATAAGCAATCCCACCTTTCTTGAAATCGTGCAGCGCGGTTTCCCAGACAAAAAGAGAAGGCGCACCGAGGAACCTTGTCGGTTCTCTCGGCACGCCTCCTGAAAGTCGCTTCTTTATCGAAACTCTGGCTGCGCCACTTTATACTTACAGAGACATTATACCTCAAATCGTATAACTCGTCACGTACACCTGTTCCCCGAAAGTTACCTACGGGAAAGCACGGCTCGCCGCCGTGCCGATCGTCGATTCGCAAACTCACCGCTTGCAAACCGCCAATCGAGAAAGGAAACGACATGAACAAGTAAGCACTCGACAACCTGACCGATGCCTACGTTCTGCTCCGATTCGCCGAGCACCGCTACAACCAGTACACGCACTGTGCGGGACTGTCGCGCATGGACTCGGAAATTGAGGAAACCATATTCTCCATCCAAGACGCCATCGATGCTATCAAAAGAACCACGGACTGTCTGCGCTAGACGAGCAACCCGAACTCGCTTGCTTCTACGTCAGCGCCGAAGACATAGACGCTGACGAAGAGATCTTGGAAATCCTCGCCATCGGCTCCAAGCAGATCGACCCGAAGTCGTCGAAGAGATCGAAGAGGTTGTCGAAGAAGACGGGGATGCTGGCAGCCCCGAACCCCTCGCCGACGCCGGGAAGCCTCCCGCGAAACCCGAGCCGCACATCCCCGAGAAAGCGGAGGACCACGGCTACCTGCACAAGCTGGCCGCCATAGCCGGACACGAAGGCAGCAAGGCCCGCACCAAGGCCGAATCGAAGCTGGAAGTGGTGCGCGGAAAGGTGGAAGTCCAGGTAGACAAGGCGAAGAAGACCGCGAGCGAGCAAACGAGCAAGGCGAAGGCCAAGGCCGCAAAGGCGAAGGCCGATGGCGAGGAGCTGGGGATAACCCGCGAGAGCGTGAAGGAGACGACAGCCGATCTGAACGCCCTGGCCAAGGAAGGTGCCGCCACCGCCAAAGAGCTCAAGGAGGCCTACGACGACATCATGGAGAACTTCGATTTCCTCATCCCCAAGAAGGTTCGCTGCCGCCTGGCTTAAGGAACTGTCGAGACGCGAGCCTACTTCGCCTTCACGATGCTCACGTACTTGTATTTAGAGTACACGCTCTTGGCGGGTTTCTTCCGGTTCACCTTTATGGACTTCGCGCTGGAACCGGCTTTCACCTGCGGCGTGTACTTCTTGTACGTGGGAGTGACGCGACCTTCGTAAGTATAAAACGCTGCTTTCGTACCCGAGGCCGTCACCCGCGCATTGCCCGTGATGACGATTCCGCTCGTCGCATTGGCGCCGTAGCCGCCATATTGGTCATAATCCTTGTTCGAAACGCCCTTGCCTTCCAAGACGAGCTTCGCGCTTCCCTTCACGGTGAGGTTCGCTACCGATATCCCGTTGCTATAATACGTGGCGGAGGCCGCTTTTGCCGTGAGCGATCCGCTCCCGTACACCATGATGTCCGCGAATGCACTTGTGGATTCATTAAAAGCGGCGATTCCGTCGCTTATTGATGTCGATTTCGCCGGGACGGTTATCGTGTTGGCTCCCACGAGCTTTATATTCAAGGTGGTGCCGGTTGTCGAGAGGATCCCGTCGTTTCCATACCCAGAATTCCACGACAAGCCCCCCTTTATCTTCGCATTGCGCAACGTGAGCGTGTTGGTTTTGGGATTGTAGACAACCGACTTCTTCTTGCCGCCGAGTACGTTGCCCTTGTTGGCAGACGTCACACGCACGCCTCCCACCCACACGTTGTACTCGGTTTTGGCGGCCTGGGCCTTCACCTGCGAGCCAGCCACAAGCTCGCCCGCATGGGCTTGCCCGGCGAACGCCCCGCACGCAATCATGCAGGCCACAAGGAACACGACGGGGAACACGATAGCCTTCAGAACGCCCACCGTGCCCACCGGGACACGGGCGGCCTTGACCGCGCTTTGCTTCATGGGAGGCCTCCTTCCCTCGGCGCCCATATAACACGACCCATTTTACACGCGACTCACCTGCAATCAAAGGCGCTTCAGAAACGGGATGAACCAAAAAAGCCCATCGGAACCCGGCAATTCCAATGGGCGCTTTCGTTGTTGGTGGACCACGAGTTGATAAGTTGGAACTCGCTCATGAGCGAGTTGAACGCGTTATACGAGATATTTCACCAGGAAACCAAGCGCACATTTCCGCAGGTAAAGCCGCACTAATCGATTCATTAGAGATTACCCGTGCATTATGGAACACCCCACACAAGAGACAACCCCGTGGAGGCCGTCAAGCAGAAGTCGGTCAAGAGAAGTAGGCTATTCCGTTCCAGGCTTCGAACATCAAACGGGAAGCGAGCCAACAATCGCCTACTTCAATTGCAGCGGCCATCTTGCGATAGGGAGTTTAGGATACGGGCCACGTCTCGATGAAAGCGGTTCGTTATATGGACGTCATTGCGCATCGAGATCACGGCGAGTACAATCGGCTGTGTAAGAAGACGTTGGCTGTCGTAAATATTTATTTGAGGTCGTTTAATCGAGCAAGGTTCATGACAGGTTCGCTTTACTACCGCCTTTTTGCTCGGAATGCCCAATGGTCCACGTCCAGTTAAGCAGCGTAGCCGAATCTCGCCCGAAGGGAGGTCGCCCATGTCACCAGTGGCAGAAAGAGTCTTGATGGACGAAGAGGCCTTCACGGGCAGCCTGGAGGCCATCGAGGTCGCCGAGGAGCTGGAGCGGCGCCGCGACCTCGTGGAGCGCGGCGAGTCCCGGCTGCTCACCGAGGACGAGAGCTGGGCGTCCATCCGCGCCGCGGGCTACAACGTATAAACCATGCACCGCTACCTGATCGACGACATCGCCCAGGCCGAGCTCGACAGCGCGGGCGGCGTGTACATCTCCTACTTCGCCCGCCTGGGCGACCCCGCCAAGGGCCGCGCCTGGGCCAACCGCTTCTACCGCACGTACCGCGAGCGCATCGAGGAGCTGAAAGAGAACCCGACGAGGCACGGGCGGTGCCGCGTGTACCCCTTCGACGCCCTCGACACCGAGTACCGCAGCTTCACGTGCGGGTGGTTCACGGTCTTCTACACGGTGGAGCCGGACAGCTTCACCGTCTGGCACGTCCGCAGCTCCCGGTCGGACTTCACGACGATCAGGATGCGCTAGCGGGGCGCAGGTCCGACGACCCGCCCGAATTGCGACCCAAGAATCTGGTCCGTCAAACGCCCTCATGCAAACGTCGTAACCCGCTACAATCGAGGCGAAGACCGACGGAAGGACACAACGATGCTCGACGTTCACCGCTTCGTCAACTCGAAGGACGTCTCCGAACACCTGAAGGAGATCGGCCTCGAGTTCACGGCCGCGCAGGCTGCCTACCTCGTGCACAAATGCCAGGACGCCACGCTCGCGGAGAAGTTCGACGCCTGGAGGGCCATCCTGGACGGGATGCCCGACTGCGAGGTGCCCTACGTCCACGGGAAGCCTGGGGCGCGCGCCCACCACCTCGTCAGGACGCACGTCGAGCTGCAGGAGGGCAAGCTGGCGCGCTTCCTCGACGGCGAGGGCGACCTGTACTTCCCCTACGAGAGCCGCTGGTCGGAAAGGCCCCGATGGGCCCCCGACGAGTGGGTCGGGATCAACGGCCTGTGGAACCGGCTCGCCATGCCCGCCCCCTGCTCTACCTTCGAGAAGTGCGTGGAGGTGCTGCGAATCGAGAACGACGGCCTTGTGGGCGGGTGGAGGACGCCCCCGGTGAAACCGCCGAACCCGCCTTACGACCGGCACGTTGTCTGCCGTGTCGCCCTGGGCGAGCGGGGCTACGACTGCTACGAGCTGATGGGCGACAACTGGGAGCCGATGAACCGCCCGCACGAGTTCGCCGTGCTCGACGGCGGCTTCGAGGTGGAGGCGCGGAGAATCGAACTCCGGTCCATAGCGAATCCCTGGTCAGGCTCCACAAGCTTAGTCGGTGCTCGGGTTTAAGGGCTGCTCGGCGCAAGGACGGGCGTCGCGGCCCCGAGTCGGTTCAATCTTAGCTTCGGCCATACCGGCTACGTGCCGAAGAGCATTTCCCTAAGATAACACCGCATCCAGGGCGGGAAAACACCTGGAATTGGCGTGCCGGCTTATGTTATGCGGCAAGGGCGTTTAGTTGACGCCCAGAAGTGGAGGCAAGCCGTCTCCGAAACCGTCCTACGACGAATAACCAGGAAGCCCAAGCGCTTTAGGAAGACGTGGAGCGAAGCGAACACGGATTCCTTGCGCAGAGTTAAAAACTCAAGCAGCCTTGGGTAGCTCACATAGCAGGTAGTTGACCTTTGAACCAACCAAGCCATCTAGCAATCCCGACATCTCCGTGATCATAGCTATCGACATAGTTCCCATGCTGCAAAGACCACCGAGAATTATTGCAATCATACCTATACGGCTTGCTTCTCCATCGATGAACAACCTATATCCCACCAACCCAGATATCGCAAAAAGCAACTGGCAAACAAACGTAGTTAACAATTCATACTGCGGTCCAAACCAATACGAAGACGCTATGGCTACCAAAGACAACACAATCAGGCAATATCACCCCACGATAGTTAAACGAACATGCATATCTATTCTCCGAACACGTTTTGCATGGCCTGATCGAAAAACGCATTGACTTCTTCATCCGACATTTCGTCTTCTCCACGCTTATTCCAGCCATATTTCTCAGCCATGGCTTTCTGTTCTTGTTCTCGACGAAGCTCGTGTTCGCGCTTTTTTCGCCATGTCTTGAAATTCTCGTTCACAATCCTTTCCACTTCAGCTGGATCTGGTTTTATAACTCGCTTAGCTATAAGCAGATCAGGGCACTTCTCGCCAATACGCGCACACTTATAGGTATGCCTGCCTTCCACGCCAACAAGGCAT
>JAFUBE010000994.1 GCA_017460365.1 Eggerthellaceae bacterium | reverse complement strand
CCTTGCGCGGGTTCAGGCGTCGTTTTCGAATCATCTGCCTTTTCGCCTGCGGGTTGAATCGGATTGCCGTCGACGGTTCCCAGGTCCAGCTCAAGGTCGTTGCGCGTAACGTTCGCCGTGAACGTGGCGAGTTCGTATCCGGCATTGGCGGCCACACGCAGCTCTGAAACCGTGTAGGTGTCGTAGGGCAACGCGCCGAGCACCGCTGTAGTGGCAACGGATTCGTCTGCGCGTCCGTCGAACCAGGCGCCTGCCGTCGGGTCGAGCTTGCTCTCGTCAACAGCGTAACCGCCCTCCGCATCGCTCGACGGGCTTGCCGCAAGGTCGTTGGCGTTGGTGAGGTGCTCGTGGGCGTTCCAACTGTTCGCTGTCGATGCCATGCCGTTCTCATCGGTCATGATCACGTGTTGCTCGCCAGTGGTCTGAGAAGTCACCAGGAACGGGATCAGCGCCAAGCGCGCGTCGGTCACGCCATCGGCTTTCGAGAATCGGAAATCGCCTCGGATAACCTGGTTGGTTGCGCACGAATCAGGTTGCGTGAGATCGGTTACGTCACCTTGACCGGCAACCGCGAAGCTCTTTCGCCAGGCAAGCGACGTGTCGTCGAGCAGGTACCCCTTGCCCGCCTCGGTTTGCCTGAGTATGTACGATCCCGCAGGAAGCCACGTATCGGGAGTGCGCGCGATATAGCGCTCCTCGTCGGTCAATTCGGTTTCGATGCTGCCGACCACGTCTCCTTTGGCGAAACTGCTACCGTTCACGACTACTTGGCGGTCGTTGTCGCTCAGAATCTCGAACACAGCGCCTGCCAGCGTCGCCGAACCCTGGGCGAGGTGCTTGGCGTTTTGCCGATCGACCAGGCCGGCGGCAACCCCTCCGCGTTCGACGCTGCTCGAGATCACCGGGGCTGTGTAAGAATCGAGTTCCGCGCCGCTCGTTCCAGGCTCGACGAGCATGAGCTGCGGTTCTGCAGGGGGTTCGAGGTATCCCTGCGAAGCTTGCGTTTCGGTTACGGTCACGGTGCCGAGCGGCAAGACGATGTGCTCGCCGTCGATGCGGTAGAACTCGTCGCCCGACGCTTTCAAATCGTCGCGGGCCCAGGCTGTGCCGTCGGCGTCGGTCTTCACGAGCCAGGAGCGCGTGGGGGCGCTCGGCAATGATGCGGAATCGTAGTACCCGTCATAGTATGAAACCTGGAAGGTCGCGCCGGCCAACGTGGCCGAGCCCTGCGCGGAGCCGTCTTGCGTTTCCGCGTCGCGCACGGCAGACCAGGACACGATGGGGTTGTGCAGTGCAAAGGCGGAGGTGAACCCTTCGGGGGAGTTCACATCGGTGCGCTTTCCCGCTTCGATGCGCGTTGCGTACACGTGTTCGTCGAGGGCAAAGCCCTGGGCAGCCTTCGTCTCGGCCACGTAGTAGGTTCCGGCGGGCCATGCAAGCTCGCTTTCGAAGGTGCCGTCTTGCGTGGTTGCGAACTGCGCAGTCGCTTTGGACGAGTCGTGCGTCGTGGCGTCGTCGGATGTCGCGAACAGGCCGTATTCTGCTCCTTCTAAGCTGTAGCAGCTGTTGTTGCCGGTGATTTCCGGGTTGGCGCTCCGCTTTTCCAGGCGGATGCCGCCGAGTAGGGGAATGCTTGCTAGAGCGCCTCCGTTCACCTTGGCTGTCTGGTCGGATACCACCACGACTTCATACACGCCGTTGTCGAGGGCGTATCCCAGAGGCGCGGTCGTTTCGGCGACGTAGTAGGTTCCTTCTGCGAATTCCCTGTCGGTCTCGAAGGTCCCCTGCGAATCCGTGGAGTAGGTTTTAATCGCTTTCGACGCATCATGGGTCTGGGCATCCGATCGGCTGGCAAATACGCCGAACACTGCGTTTTCCAAACGGTAACCGTCGTTTCCCGACGTGATCGACTCGTCACCGGAAGCCATTTCGAGAGCAATCGCGCCTTTGCCCGACTTGTCGAATTTGTATACCTGGTACACGGGGTTTTCGGCTGTGCCCTCAATGATTCCGATTTGATTTTGTCCGCTCCAAGAGTTGTCGGGGTCGCCTATGCTGTGCCACATTCGGTCTTCGTCAGGACTGTTTCCCCAGAAGAAGCCAACGTGATGACGGGCGGTGGCGGTTTCAGCAGTGTCTTTCTCCCAAATCCATATGATGTCGCCTTTCTCGAGCGTGCCCGAGGCGAGCATCTCTTCTTTGGTTGCAAATTTCTCTGTCCTGAGCGAATACGTGTT
>JAFUBE010000993.1 GCA_017460365.1 Eggerthellaceae bacterium | reverse complement strand
GGTACATGTCGACTTTGTTCTGCCGCTTGCGCTCGGCCAGGTACGAGAGGACCTCGCCGACGGCCTCGACCTCGTGCTCGCCGAGGTCGAGGCGCTCGGCGAGCACGGCCATCTCGTTCTCGGGCAATGACAGCCCGAGGGTCTCGGCGCTTGCGCGGATCTGCTCGTAGGAGCCGCCCATCTACAACCCCCTCTCGAAGTCGAACTTGGCGAAGCCCTCGTCGCTCACCGGCGGCTCGAGCTGCGCGATCACGGTCGTGACCGGCGCTGTGGGCAGCTCCTCGGGCTGGCCGTCCGAGTATTGGCCTTCGCAGAAGCTGTCGCGGCGCGACCACGTCACCTCGTGGACGGCGAGCTCCCGCGACATGTCGTCGGAGTAGATGTGCAAATACGCCCCGTCGCGGTTGACGCGGCATGCTTGCCCGGAATACCAGTACGGTACTCCGAAGCGCCTTCCCTCGTAGCTGACGAACCCGTCGAAGCTGACCTTGCGCTGCGGGCAGAGGTACATCGAGAGCTCGTCGGTCATCGCCGGCAGGGCTGCGCGTTGGGCGCAGCTTGCCGCATGCTCTTCGAGCGGGATGCAGTCGATGGCCTTGCGATAACGCGATCCCTGCGCGGCGCACCATTCGAGCGCCGAGGCGTTCAGCTGCGTGACGTTGTCGAAGGTGCGGCCGGCCAAGAAATTGTCCTTGACGAAGCGTATCAGCCGCTCGACCTTGCCTTTTGTAAATGGATGGCGAGGCTTGCAGAGCTTCGTCTTGAAGCCGACGCACGCCATGAATGCGGCGTAGTCGGCCTGCCTGTTGAACTGCAGATTGTAGGCGCGGCCTGACGTCACATTATTTAAATTGTCGGAGTGCCAGAGGGCGGCTGGTGAGCCGCCCTCTCCCTATTACCCGCATCTCTCTTCCGGAACGTCGCGGTCCGGTGCTTTGGGCACCCAGGGGACGTCACCCGGCTCTGCGGTGCACTCGGGGCAGCCCATCTCGCTGCAGAGCTCTTCGAGCCCCCAGTGCTCGCGGTCAAACTCGGGGAGATCCCATATCGGGCAGCTCATGCGATCGAGAGCTCCTCGGCCGCCGAGCGGACCATCTCCGCGTCGACGGCACGCGCCTGCTGCTGGGCGCCGATGGTCAGCGCGTTGACGACGACCGAATTCAGCCGCCTAATCGACCCGCCCGACACGCCGTGGGCGGCCGCGAGCGCCGCGTCGTCGAAGATGTCGGGGTCGGCCCCGGCCTTGAGCAGCATCTCGCGGACGTAGGCCTTCGCCTGGCCCTCGTCGAGCCCCTCCATGCGGTAGTTCACCGCGATCCGCTGCCTGAGCGACTCGTAGGGCTGGCGCGACAGGTACTGGCAGAGCACCGAGTGGCCCACGAGCACGAGCGCCATGAGGTCGCGCGAGTCCATGTCGAAGTTCACGAGCATCTGCAGGTCGCGCAGCACCGACGAGTGCAGGTACTGCGCCTCGTCCACCACGACCACCACCCTCATGCCCCTCTCGTCTGCGAGGTTGCGGATGCACGCCTGTATGTCGCGGTACATGTCCGATTTCTTGAAGTAGGGGTCGAGGCCGAACCCGTAGCACAGCTGCCGGTAGAACTCCATGTTCGTGACGGTCGACATGCACATGTAGACGAGCTTGGTCGTGTTCGGGTTGAGCTTTGCGGCCCACGCGCGCACGGCGAAGGTCTTGCCCATGCCGGGGTCGGCGGTGACGAGCCCGACCCCGCCCGTGCGGGCCAGGTGGTCGAGCCGCTTGTGCACCTGGGCCATGTCCTCCGTGACATGGGCGTCCGCTGCGGCGAGCTCCTTGGAGAAGGGGTTCGACGCCATGTTGTAGAATCGCCTGAACATGGCTACTCGCCCCCGTCCACGGCCCCGAAGTCGATCGTGTAGGCGGGCTTCGCGCGGCGGGACTCGGCGTTGGCCTGCTTGTCGGTGGGCGCCAGGCGGCGGCGCGCGCCGTCCGGCATGCACAGCCACACGTCGTCCTCGCGCCCCGGCGTCCAGCGCAGCTCGACCCTCTCGCCGACCAGGCCCATCGGCACGTCGTAGAGCACGTGGTCGATGCGCACGGTGGCGTCGTTGGCGACCTTGCGCGCGATGCGGTTGCGGAATGCCTCGTCGAGCGCGGCCTCGCCGCCCTCGACGTAGCGCAGGCGGTCGGCCTCGGCCGCAAACGCCTCGTTGGGAGAGGACTTGGTCGATGAGTGCACCGTCGCGTTGTAGGCGGCCACCCATTTTGCCAGCGCCGCGTTGAGCGTGTCGAGCGACTCGGTCGCCGATGCGGGCAGCGCGGACAGGAACCGCATGCGGCAGGTGCGGTTGAACCTCTCGATCTTGCCCTTCGCGGCCCCGTCGCGCACGGCCGCGTGACAGAGCACTATGCCAAGCCCGCCGCATATGAGCGAGAGCTGGTCGTTTTTGTACGGGCCGCCGTTGTCGACGAAGAGCTTCTCGGGGACGCCGTGGGAGGCCACGGCCGCGCGCAGCGTGCCCTGGAAGCTCGCCGCGTTGTCCTTGCCCACGAAGCGGGCGGCCACGATCTTGCGGGACTTGTCGTCGATGATCGCCTGCAGGTAGGCGCGGCGGGCCGGGTTGCTCACATGGGGCCCGTAGAGGGTGTCGGCCTGCCAGATGCCGTTGACGCGCGCGGACTCGAACGCGCGGCGGTCCTTGACGGCGGCTTCCCCGCCCTCTGGCGCCGGGTTGCGCTTGAAGAACCGCTGCATCGTCGCGGCCGACAGCTCGCCTTCGGCCAGGTACCCGTCGGCGACGAGCTTCTCGAGCATCGTCGACGCGCCCATCTTGGGGTGCTCGGCGTGCATGGCCTGGATGTCGGCCGCCAGGTCGGCGTCGATCCTGCGGCTCGTGCCCAAATCCGATCGCTGCTTGGGGATGAGCCCCTCGAAGCCCCTTTCCAGATAACGGCGCCGCCAGCTCGCAAGCGTCGAGGGCTTGAGCCTCACCACCGTGCCGTCGGGCAGGCCGAGCGGCTCGGCGGCCACCCTCCTGAAGTACTCGGCCATGCTGGCGTCCGGGTAGGTCCCGTTCACCGCTGGCGCTATCAGGCCGAACTTGTACTCGGCCAGCTCCACGCGTCTCTTCTCGTCGGCGTCCATCCGACATCACCGTCCTTCCGGTCCTTGCGCGCCACATCGCGCGCCTGCACGCGAGTTTGCGGCCGGGGCGGCGGCATGGGAAGACGCCGGCTTATGTGGAGGGCCGGGGCGACGGCGAGGGGCGTGCGCGCAGATTGTTTAATCTGACGTTCTCCGCGAAGCGGGTGCCGAACGCGGCGAGGTGCATGGCGGGCACGGCGCCGACGCCGGCAGACGCGAGCGCGGCGGCCACGGCGGCCCTCGACGCCCCGCATGCGAGCAGCGCGCAGGCCCGCCTCCTGGAATCCGCGAGGATGCGCCTGCGCGTGGACTCCGATATGCCGAACGAATCCCTGACCCCGGCGTTCGACATGCCCGATGCCCATGCGGCCAGCACCGCGAGCACGAACGCCTCCGAATACGACTTGTAGGGCACGACGCCCTCGGGAAGCACGGCGTGCGTCGCGCGGCAGCTCGCGCATCTCACCCGCCTGACCGACATGGGCTCGTCCCGCCCCCTGTGGACGACGGTGCGCGTGTAGCGGCCGTGGCCCGTGAAGTTGCCGGCGCAGCCGCACTTCGGGCATTCGACGCCGGCAAGGTTGCCGCCAGGTCCCGTTTTGCGTAGCATATGGGCTGCCTTCCGGGCGCGTGCGCCCTGGATCGGGAGGGCGGCCCGGCCGTCGCTTGCAGGCTGTTGGCGGAGCCGCCCTCGGCTATCGCGTGGCCAGAGGATAACCTATCGGCGCAGATTATTTAATCTGCTATCGGCATGCACATTATTTAAGTTGCCCGAATCGGGCAGAAATCAGAACGAACAACCTGCAGTTCTACAGCCTGCCAGACGGGCTTGCCCTCGGCGTCTCGGTGCAGCACCACGCTCTTCATGTTGTCAGTCAACACGAACTCGGGCACGCCCATCAGCATGAAAGCGTGGACCATGCCGATGAACAGGTTTTCTTGCCGGGCATTC
>JAFUBE010000992.1 GCA_017460365.1 Eggerthellaceae bacterium | reverse complement strand
CAAATTGAACAAGCGGTTGGGGTTCTTGCGGGCGTCGAAGGCGTTTATTTTGATGAACGCTATTTAGTGCAAGATGTTATTGGCGTTGCAGAAGTATTTCCAGATGTGGGGGATTTTGAAGCCGCTATAACAGCAACAGCGCGCATGCTCCGACATATTGTAGAAGGCAAGGTGGACACAAGTTCCTTGGGCGACGACTATGAAGGTTGGGAGTGCTGCCATTACCAACCTGTAGTCGCGCAGGGCGGCAAGGCGACCATGCGTATCATGTTCGCGCGGGATGGGCAGGTTGTACGTGTTCGAGGTTTTGGCGACCGTCGTCTGCCAGAGGACTTTTATCGCCGTATGGCGGAGATTGGCCGCCTCGATTCTTAGCTCAAATACGGCGAATTCGGACTAAAAAGACCCGAATTGGAAAAATCACCCTGCGTGATGCGAAAATAATCCCAAAAAGGGCTTGCTAGCCAAGCTTGCTGGCTAAGCACCCTTTTGAATCAACTCGGGCGGTTGTATTAGTGGAATCGTCTGGGTAAGGCGAATTTCCGAAAAGCAAATCATCGGACGGTTTGTCTTATATACTGGCCCCATCTCTTCCGAGCGCAGTCATGGTCGTCACTGCGCCGACGCCCAGTGGGCGGGATGCGAAGGCGGCCATCTGCCCCGCGTCGACCGCGAGGGACTCGTCCCCGAGCATCGCCACGACGCCGCCGAATATGAACGCCAGGTCGCGACGCTGCGCGTCATCCAGGCAGGTCTCGTTCACTCCCGCGGCTCCAAGCCACAGTGCCCGCAGCGAGGACGCCAGCATGCCTGTCAGTTCGGCCGACCCGCTTCGGGCGGCAAGGGCCACTCGCCCCATGCGTCGAGAGCGTGCGGGATCCGGCGTAAGTGGAGTCCCAGCCAGCAGGTCGGACACCAGCCCGGCGTCGAGCTCAGCCTTCAAGGCGTGGCGCGCCAGGTCGGCAATGCCGTCGAAGTGGTAGTAGAGCGTGTTTGGGCTCGCACCCGCGCGCCTCGCGAGCGCCACCTTGATGTCTGCATAGGGCATTTTCGCGAGCATCGCCCAGAACGCTTCCGTCAGGCGCTCGACCGCGCCCGGCCCCGACCCCTTTGTTGGCCTCGCCATCCGCTCTACCTCCCGTAATAGTAAAAAGTCGCAGGTTCCTTCAGTTTTCCTGTAATAGGAATGACTTTACTATTAAAGCGTATCACAAGTTAGACCGAAGGAGGATGTCATGAACATAGCGGACGCGTTCTGGCACGCGTGGCCCTGGGTGGGCCTCGGGATGGGAATCGTGATGCTCGTCCTGCTCTTCGCCACGGACCTGCTGCGCGCAACGGGCTGCCCGCGCTGGCGAGACCCGTACTGGCTGGCATGGGCGGCGATGCCCGCCTACCTCGTCCACCAGTTCGAGGAGTACGCGCTCAACGTCGTGGATGGCAACTATGTCATCATCGAGCAGGTCTTCTCCACCGTGAGCGGCATCCTCGATCTCTCGGCCCTGCCCATGCTGCACGTCCCGCTCGTGAACATCGCGCTCGTGTGGTTCGGCGTGCCGCTGGCCGCCTGGCTGGGCACGCGCATCGACAACCCCGCGGTGGCGCACTCTCCCTACGGCTTCATCCTGGTGATCGGCCACCTGCACTTCGCCATGACGGCCGTGCGCGGCGTCCCTGTGCCCCTCAACCCCGGCTTCTTTACCGGCACGCTCGTGTTCCT
>JAFUBE010000991.1 GCA_017460365.1 Eggerthellaceae bacterium | reverse complement strand
GGACCAGGAGGCCGGCAGAACCAAGACGTACAAGCTCTACCTTGTGAACAGCAAAGGCAAGCGGGTGAACACGAAAAAGGCGGCTTGGAGCATCACCAAGCTCGATACGACCTGGAGCAACTATTCCTTCAACTACAACGGCAAAAGGAAGGTCACGCATCTTTCAATAGACGCAGGCACCTGGTTCAGCAGCAAGGGCTCGGGGCCTGAATACGGGAGCGTCTACGTCAAATGCAAATACAAGGGCTTCACGGACACCTGCCGCATCAGAGTTAAGAACAGCTACCTCGCAATTGCAGGTTAGACGATAAACCTAGCCTACATAGAGATACGCTTTCGATCAAGAGATTGGAGTCGCTATGTTCTGCGCTGAATGCGGGTCGATGATGCCTGAAGATGCAGCGTTTTGTATGAACTGCGGAGCCCCAGTCGCCGGTTCCGAAATGGGTCAAACAGCCCAGCAAACAAAATCGATGACCAACGCTATGCCCCCGGCTGAACGAGCGCAGCAACAGTATCCCGCTCAGCAGCAAACGATGCAGATGTCGCATCAGCAATTCCAGGGTCAGCAGCCTTATCAGGCACAGCAGGCGTACCAAAGCCAACGGTCTTACCAGGGTCAGCAATCTCAAGCGCCCGGGCAACACGGGGCTCCGCAGCGTCAATACCAGGGGCAGCCGCCCAAAGGTGACAAGTCAAACGGCTTGCTCATCATCGGCATAATCGTGGCTGCGATTGCGATTGTCGCCATCGTGGCGGTCTTCTTCGTTTTAAAGCCCTTCGGAACGGGCGCCGCCGTGTCGAGCTCATCGAGCGCGATGTCTGCCTCGGATGCGAGCTCCAGCGTTTCGGCGGGGAGCAGCTCGTCGACTGCGAGCAACCCATCCGCCAAGACCGGCTCTTCATCTGCGAGCTCATCGAGCAAGAGCGCCTCGGCCGTCAGCCAGGCCAAATCGAGCTCTGCGGCTGCTGCAAGCTCGTCCGCCGCGTCTTCGACGAGCTTCAGCACCGATGCGCATCCGACCTCCATCGCGCCGTTCGATTGGGTCACCCCCGAAACCGCCCAGGGTATTCCGCCTGAGGGAGCCACCATCTTGACCAGCATCGACGAAGCGACGGGCGGTTGGCAGGCGTACGCATTCGGCGAAGGCGGAGACCGCGTAATGCACCTGACCATCGGCAAGTACAGTGCGGCGGCAACGCTGGTCATCGATTGGGTTTTCGACGAGGGCGATACCAACTACACGTTCACCGGCGATTGGACGGGCGGCGTGATGGACGTTGTGGGCTCGGGCCGCATAACGATCGAGTCGTTCTGGCAGCAAGGCAACCAGCAGTATGCCGCTGGCACCTACATCTGGCCAAGCGGCGAGAAGGACACCATCGTTTTGGTGCGTCCGTAGCTAAACGGGCGGTTCCGAACTCGACTCCGAGCCCGCTGCGCTCGTCGGCCTGTTCCCAAGGTCGGCGAGCGCTTTGTTTCGGTTGAGGTGGAACTTGGGGCCGTTCCAGCTCTCGGTCACCACGAACCCCCCGACGCTGTAGTCCAGCCCGTCGTCGTCTGATTCCACGGCGGTTTTCATTTGGTCTTTGAAGCCAGCATCCAGAATGAACGGCGCGCAGAGTATGGCGAATGGTATGACGTACATGAGGTCGGGGATGTCGCCTTCGCGGAAGAACTCGAAGAGCATGGGCCCCGCGATCAGGAGCGCGATGACGATGGCGACAGCCAAGGTGATGGCTCGGCGGGTCTTGTCGACGGGCAGGTCGCCCACGCATTTTCCGGTTTGGCCGTTTACGGCGAACAGCATCTGGTTGCTCTCCCAGGTGCAGTGCATCAGCCAAACGGGCAGCAAGCAGGTCGACACGCCCGTGAGGCCAACGTCGGTGTGGGACGCGACGACGTCTACGGAATCGACCCCTCGCGTAGCGCGCGCACTGGCTTCCAGGCGATCCTCGAAGGGCTTGCGCGCCCTGGTGTCGGCGCGCCCGAAGCAGGCCTTTGGGCTTTCGTCGGGCACCTCGGCCAGGTAGCCCGCCACATAGCTTGCCGAGAAGTCGCGCATCTGCGAGAAGTCGAACGGCGCGATTGCGTCCATGTGGGCGTCGGGCATCTTGGATGAGCCGTCGACGGGCAGGCCCTCTATATCGACATAGCCCGCGCGGTGCAGCGCGATGTGGCCGGTTTCGATCTTGCCGCCTTTTCCGGTGGAGGTCTCGTGCGCGCCAACGTAGTCGCCCCATCCCGAAGCGCGCAGGTCGTACAGGTAATAGGGCACGTAGACGCCCTGCAGGTGCTCGACTTGCGCGGAGAACCGGCGCGAGAGGTACCATTTGTGGTTGAAGTGCTCGCGCATGCGCGCAATCGCCTCGTCGCGCGTTAAGGAAAACGGGATCACCTTCTGGGGGAGATTCTCGGCTGTGGCGATTCCCGATACCAGCATGTTGTTCCCGCAAAACGGGCATCCCGCCGTGACGGCGCTGCGGTCGGCGACGACGGAGGCGCCGCACGCGGGGCACGAGTACCCAATCGCGTTCTCGGCATTGGCGCCAGTCGTTTCCCAGGGCGCATGTTCCAGGAATTCTTCGACGGTCTTCACGTGCTCCATCTGGTCCGCTGCGGCACCCGAGCCCAGGGGGATCGCACGCTCGACCTCGCTTTCCGAGAAGCTCCCCCCGCAGAACGAGCATTCCAGCTTGCCCGCCTGCGCGTTGTACGAGAGCACGCCGTTGCAGTTAGGGCATTGGTAGGTGGTCGCTTTCGCCATGATACGCTCCTCGGGCGAAACAGGTGCCTGCCACCTGTTTCATGCTGGGGGTCAGATGATCCGCGCCTGCGGGCAGCGCCGCCGTAGCTCGGCGACTACGAAGTCGATCTGCTCGGGCGCGATTTGCACCGAACGGTTTTTGAACCCGCACTTCAGGTAGATCTTGCCCTCGGATGCAACAGGGCGAATCTCCTTCATCTTGCGATAGGCGTACGACTGGGCGATTTCGGACACCGTGTCATCTTGGTCTCCTAGTCTGTTGTCGTTGAAGGAGTCGTTATTAATAGCGTCGTTGAGGACCAGGTCGGCGATGTCGCCGAGTAGCTCCATCTTGGAGAACTTCTTCGGGGAAGCGGCGGCGCGTTCGTTGCGGCCTTCTCTTAGATAGCAGTCCAGGCACGTGTCGGTGAACTCGCAGCGTTGCCAGAGCGGGCGCGGCTTGTTGCCGGTTGCCTCGGCGATGGCGGCCAGCTTCTCGGGGTCTTCCTGGATGCGGCAGATCCAAACCAAGTTGCCGCGATCGTCGTAGAAGACGTTGGGAGGCAATCCTGCGTCAGGCTGGAACTGCGCTGGTTGTCGCGTCGCCGGCTGCGCCGTTTGCTGTACTGCTGGCTGCATCGTCAGTTGCGAGCTGTGCATAGGCTCAGCCTGTTGCACTGTAGACTGCGGGACAGCCGCCCCGATAGCAGGTTGTGCTATCGGGGGAATCTTTCTGCCGCAACTTGTGCAGAATTTCGCCACTTCTGGAATCTGCTTTCCACAGTACGGGCAGAACATAGAGCCTCCCTCCGCCTGGTTTTATCTACGACCATACAACAGCCCCACGCCCCCGAGCTCGCCTTCGCGTACGCGTCGTCGCTCAACGTGAACTTGCCGTCGGACACGGGTATGTGCATGGTCGTTGACACCGAAAGCGAAACGCATTCTCTGTATCGTCTCTAACAGCTCCGCTCGCCACCATTTTGCAGCCGCATCGACGAACTC
>JAFUBE010000990.1 GCA_017460365.1 Eggerthellaceae bacterium | reverse complement strand
GTGAACCCCGACGACGACAATCGTCTCTTCGGCTATTACCCCACGCTTGCCGGCGAAACCGAGACTTACCTCAGCGCGAAGGCGACGCAGGAAGGGCTCGTCATGGACGGAAGCCCGCTCGTACGCTTCATCGTCGACGACGGTTTGCGCCATGGCAAGTTCGAAGTGATCGCCGAAGTCGTCGCCGCGCCAATCGTCGAGCAGTTGCGCGATGAAGAAATGGAACGCTACGGGCTTGCCTTGGAATCGTCGCAGGGCTACGGCCAGCGCGAAGCGTACGATGCGCGCCCGAGCCAGCCGGTCGAAGAGCGTCAGCCGCAGCGCCAGCAGCAGCAAAAGCCACCCCTGCCTTACGTTCCCGAGGAGGAAATCGACCGCTCGATCGACTACGGCGAGTACACCTTCAACAGCGAGGATTTCGAAGACTATCGCGCAAAGGATTCCGATCGCAACAGTGCGCCGCTCGCGTATAACGATGCGGCCATGGCCGACGTAAACTCGCAGCCGCTCGATGGCTACGCAGCTGCTGGAGCCGGTGCCGCTGTGGGCGCCGCCGCCCGTCAACGTCAGCGCGTGCAACCGGCTACCACCGTCGCTTTCACCGATGGCGCCGCCGATGCGGGCGCTTCCGTCGACCGCCGCGCCGTCCGCGCGCGCCTGATCGAGCGCGCCAATCACCGCCCGTACGACCTGGCCGGCACGCGCATCTCGGTCGGCCGAGAGTCGGGCAACAACATCAAGGTCGCCGACATCAACGCCAGCCGTCGCCACGCCGAGCTCACGCTGAACCAGCAGGGGCTGTGGGTCATCACCGACCTCGGCTCGATGAACGGCACGCTTGTGAACGGCGTTTCCGTCGCCAGCCAGCCGCTCTACCCGGGCGACATCGTCACCATCGGCAAGACCGACTTCGAATTCGCACTGGTCTAGGAGGCCTCCGTGATCGACGTCGTTCTCCTTATCGGGAGGCTGCTGTTCGTGGCGCTGTTGTACTTGTTCCTGTTCGCGATCATGCGCACGGGGATCGGCCTCGTGAAGGGCCAGCGCCGCAAGGAGAAAACCTGGAACCTGTCGGTCGAGAAAGGGCCGAAAGAGCTGCGCGGCGTTTCCATCGTCGTGCGCGGGCCGGTCGTCGTGGGGCGTTCGCCCAATGCCGACATCGTGATCGCCGCCGGCTACGTTTCTGCACGTCACGCGCGCTTCACGCTGATGGGCGCCAACCTGTTCGTAGAAGATCTCGGCTCGACCAACGGCACCGCCGTGAACGGCCAGGTCATCGAGGGTCCCACATCGCTCAAAAGCAACGACGTGGTGAACGTCGGTGACGTCGCCATTCGAGTGAGGCACACCTAATGACGAATTCATACCATTCGACTCACCGTACGCGAAAAGGAGCGACGACCTGGTTCGGTTCGCGCACGGACATCGGCTCGGTGCGCGAGCAGAACGAAGATTCGCTGGTCGTGGCGCCGCCGCTGTTCGTGGTGGCCGACGGCATGGGCGGCCATGCCGCAGGCGAGATCGCGTCGGAAATCGCAGTTACCACGATTCAGGAATGCGCGCCCGCGCACGCCGACGCCGAAGAGCTCGGCGCCGCAGTGGAAACCGCCAACCGCGACATCATCGACGCTGCGCTTTCGGGGCGCGGGCGCGAGGGCATGGGAACCACGTGCACCGCATGCATGCTCGAAGAGAACCGCCTGGTCATCGCCCAGGTCGGCGATTCGCGCGCATACCTTTTGCACAAGGGGGAGCTCACGCAGCTGACGCGCGACCATTCGCTCATGGCCAACATGATCGAGGCCGGCCAGATCACGCCGGAAGAGGCGCGCACGCACCCGAACCGGTCGGTGATCACGCGCGCGCTCGGCAACGACCCGGCCACGACGCCTGACCTGTACGAGATAAACGTGGAAGCGGGCGACCGGCTGCTCGTGTGCTCCGACGGCCTTACTTCGATGGTCGAAGACCGCGACATCGAGGCGGTCATGAATCGCCAACCCGACGCCCAGAAATGCGCGACCACGCTGGTAAACGAAGCGATCGCCGCTGGCGGCGCCGACAACGTGACCGTGATCGTAGCCAACGTGGAAGGCGGGGCCGGCCGCACGCGCCGTCGCCTCGCGCGCCGCACGAAGATCACGGTCGCCATCGTGCTTATCGCGTTGGCTGCCATCATCGCGCTCGCCGCGTGGGGCGGCGCGACGTACCTGCACAACACCGCCTATCTTGCAGCCAACGAACAGGGCATGGTCGAGGTGTACCGCGGCGTGCCCGGCGAAGTGCTCGGCTTCACGTACTCCGAGCTCGTGGAAACCACCGACGTGAAGGTGAGCGACCTGTCGCCGAGCGCGGCCGAGCGCATCAAGGAGAACATGCGCGTGAACAGCGTCGACGAAGCCCTCGCGCTCGTCGACGAATACCGCGCTGACCTGCAAAAGCAAGCTGAAGAGAAGGCCAAGATCAAAGCCGACCGCGAACAGCTCGAAGCCGAGAAGGCGGCTGAATGAGGACCGCGCCCGCGACATATTTGCGAATATGCAGTGTGACACTTACCGTCAGACACGATCTGTCATTTTTCAGGTGGCGCTTGCTTTGCCGCTTGTCCTCCTCGAAAAATGACAGATCGTGTCTGACGGGAAGTGTCACACCGCATATCCTGCGTGCCCCGCTTTGGGTCTGGCAGAAAGTGGGGTACCTTTCGGCGGCGGCCGACAGCGCACGGGGGGTACTCGCATGACGCGGCGCAACCTGGAACTCGTGCTGTTGTGCGTGGCGGCGCCGATCGTGGTGCTGCTGTTCGTCATGCTCGCGCTCAACCAGGGGCAACGCCTCGGGCTCACCACGCTCGGCGTGCCGCTCGGGCTCACGGGCGCGTTCCTCGTGGCGCACATCGCCACGCGCTTTCTGGCCGCCGACGCCGACCCGGCCATCCTGCCGATCACGTTCGCGTTGTCGGGCGTTGGCATCGCGTTCGTCACGCGGCTTGCGCCCGAACTCGCGCTCAACCAGGTGATATGGCTGTTCGTCAGCGTGGCCGCCATGGTGGTCGTGCTCGCGTTGTCGCATAATCTCGAGAAACTCGCACACTACAAGTACACGCTCATGATCTTCGGGTTCCTGCTGCTGCTCTCGCCGCTGCTGCCCGGCGTCGGCCAGGAAATCTACGGCAGTCGCATCTGGCTCGCGATCGGCAGTTTCAGCTTCCAGCCGGGCGAGCTCGCGAAGGTCGTCATCGTGCTCGCCATGGCGAGCTACCTCAGCGTGAACCGCGAGATGCTCTCCATCTTCACGTGGCGCATCGGGCCGTTCCGCCTGCCCGACCTGCGCACGCTGCTGCCGATGCTCATCATGTGGGTTATCGCGTTGCTGATCGTCATCTTCGAGCGCGACCTGGGAAGCGCGCTCGTGTTCTTCTTCGTGTTCCTGGCCATGTTGTACGTGTCGACTGGAAAGAAGTTCTACCTGGTCGTGGGCGTGCTGCTCATGGCGATCGGCTTCGTGGGCGCGTTCGCGGGCTTCTCGCACGTGCAGACGCGCGTTCACAACTGGCTCGACCCGTTCGCCGACCCGCAAGGCGACGGCTACCAGATGCTGCAGGGCCTGTTCTCGATGGCCGACGGCGACCTGTTCGGCGTTGGAATCGGGCGCGGTCTTTCCGAGCAGATCCCGGTGGTGGAAAGCGACTTCATCTTCGCGGCCATCGCCGAGGAATGCGGCCTGCTCGGCGCTGCGGGCGTGTTGCTGCTCTACGTCAGCTTCGCGATCCGCGGCTACATCACGGCGGCTCGCGCGAAAAGCGACTTCTCCAGCCTCACGGCGGTGGGCCTCACCACCACCATCGTGCTACAGGCGTTCATCATCGTGGGCGGCGTCACGCGGCTCATCCCGCTGACGGGCCTTACGTTGCCCTTCATCAGCCAGGGCGGTTCGTCGCTTCTCGCGAGCTTCATCGCGGTCGGCTTCCTTCTGCGCTGTGGCGACGAAGCGACCGGCGCCCACGAGGAAATGACCAACGCCACGGGGCTGATCGGCTCGAACAGCGTGCTCGGCCGCGTGGCGCTCGGACGCCGTCTGACCACGACGCTCGTCATCTTGTCGGTGCTGTTCGTGGCGCTCGTCGCGAACCTCACGCTGATCATGGTCGTGCAGGCCAACGACTACAAGAACATGCCCGGCAACAACCACACCATCGCCAAGCAGGCCACGATTAAGCGCGGCAGCATATCCACCTACGACGGCACCGTGCTCGCCGAAAGCGTGCAAGGCGAAGGCGGCCTGTACGAGCGCACTTACCCCGCAGGCGATCTGGCATCGCAGGTCGTGGGATACTACTCGCAGAAGTACGGCACGAGCGGCATCGAGAACACGTACAACGACACGCTGACCGGCGAACAGAATTACGCGAATTGGCTCGACGTGCTGAACGCGCAGGCCGGCATCACCCAGCCGGGCAACGACGTGGTGCTCACGCTCGACAGCCGCATCCAGCGCGCCGCGCAAGACGCGCTTTCCGGCTACACCGGCGCCTGCGTGGTGCTCGATCCGAAGACCGGCGCCGTGCTCGGCATGGCCTCGGCGCCGACCTACAACGCGGCCGACTTCGAGGCGGTGCTCGACGCCGCAGCGGCCGACACGGGCACGTCGTCGCTGCTCAACCGCGCGACGCAGTCGCAGTACGCGCCTGGCTCCACCTTCAAGACCGTAACGCTGGCCACCGCGCTCGAGAACGGCGTGGCCGAAGAGAACACCGTGTACGACTCGCCCGGCGAGATGGAGATCGGCGGCGGAACCGTGACGAGCTACAACCGCAACAGCCTGGGGAAAGCGACGCTCGAAAACGGCACCGTGTATTCCTCGAACACCGTGTTTGCGCAACTCGGCGTGGACATGGGTGCCGAAATGCTCGTCGCCGGCGCCGACAAGTTCGGCTTCGATACCAAGATGGACTTCGATGTGCCGCTCGCCGAGTCGCGCATGCCCAAGCCTGCCGAGATGAGCACCTGGGAAACCGCCTGGGCCGCCGTCGGCCAGCCGGTCGGCGACGAGGCGGAAAACGGCCCGTTTGCCACCGTGCTCGAGATGGCCATGGTCGGCTGCGCGATCGCCGACGACGGCACGATCATGTATCCGTACCTGGTCGAGGGCATCTTCAACGGCAACGGCCAGCGCAGCTTCACGGCCTCGCACAACCCGTTCATCCAGGCATGCTCGGCGCGCACGGCCGATCGCGTGGCCGGCGTGCTCGAGAAGGTCGTGCAGTACGGCACCGGCGTGAACGCCCAGATCAGCGGCGTAAGCGTGGCCGGCAAGACCGGCACAGCCGAAACAGGCAAGCCCGCCGACGACAGCTGGTTCGTGGGGCTAGCGCCTGCCGACGACCCGCAAGTCGTCGTGGCGATGGTCCTCGAGCAGGCCGTGACCAACGAGTCCGGCACCAACGCCGCCGCCCGCACGGCCCCGGTCATGCAAGAGGCCCTCAGCGTGAAGGGGGTGCTGTAATGGCGCGTGCTCTTCACCCCCTCGTTGCGCCACTTCACGTCAGACACGATCTGGCACAAGTCCGCGGGCGGGGTTCGGCGCTGTCGCGCCGCGGGCGGCACGAGAGCCGCCCCTACGGGCCTTCCGCGACCCGTCGCCTCCGCGGCAGGGTTCGGCCAGCCTTGCCCGTTTCGGGCACGCCGCACGTTCTGCCTGTCCCGCCCGCCGCATATCCGGTCAACCCCGTAGGGGCGGCACTCGTGCCGCCCGCGGCGCGACAGCGCCGAACCCCGCCCGCGGAATCGCGGAATTGCGCCAACTCGTGTCTGACGAGAAGTGTCACGCTATGGCTGCACGCCCGAGCCGTCCCAGGCGGGGATGAAGCTCTCTTCAGCGGCGGGGCCTTCTTGCCAGTAGTAGTCTTCGATGCCGAGCGCATCGGCGAAGTCGAGCAGGCGCTCGTATTCTTCCGGCGGCACCGTTGTGCTCAGCTGCGGATGCCCCTGGATCACGGGCGTGTACTGGTTCATGATCGAATACTGAATCGAATTGCCGAAATGTTCCCAAAGCATCTTGATGGAGCGCTTGGAAGTCTCGAAAGCACCGGGCAGCAACAGGTGCCTCACGATGACGCCGCCGGTCATGCGATCCCGGCCATCGACCACATCGAAGCGCGGCTCGCCAGCACGCTCGACCATCTTCCCGATGGCCGCGAGTGCAACCTCGGGATAATCGGGGGCGTTCGAATAGAGGCGCGCCAACTCGGCATCGGCGTACTTGTAATCGGCGAGGTACACGTCTGCGGTGCCCCCGAGCGCTTCGACAACCTCCTCGCGCTCGTAGCCAGACGTGCTCCACACCACCGGCACGCTCAAACCCAAGCTGCGCGCCTGGGCAACCGCATCGCGAATCTGCAAGCTGTAATGGGTCGGCGTAACGAAGTTCACGTTGAGCGCGCCCTGCGCCTGCAGTTCCAAGCAGATTTCAGCGAGCCGCCCGACGCTGATTTCCAAGCCCGCCCGCCCTTGGGCGATGACCGCGTTCTGGCAGTAG
>JAFUBE010000111.1 GCA_017460365.1 Eggerthellaceae bacterium | reverse complement strand
GCTCGCTGGCTGGAAAGTCGTACCTCAGCGTCGGCTTGTCGGCGACGATCGGCTGGGTCGCGCTCGTCATCATGCTCGTATGCGCGGCGGTCGCGCTCATACTCGTGGCCATCACGTCGACGACGAGCGGGCAAAGCCGCGTGATGAGCATACTCGACCACTTGCCGCGCACGCGCAGGGCGACCTACCAGCTCTCGCTCTCGCGTTTCACGGCATCGCTCGCGACACTCGTCTCGTCGGGAGTCACCGACGAGGAGGCGATGGAGCGCGCGATGCGCACCATCCAGAACCAGCAGCTGAAGCGCAGGTTGGCACGCGCGGTGGCGAGCATGTCCGACCTCGACAACCCGCGCAGCCTGACGCAGGCGATCGACGAATGCGGCGTTTTCGAGCCGCTGTACGCGCGCATGCTCAACGTGGGCATGCGGTCGGGCAACGTCGATGAAACGCTCATGCAGCTCTCGACGACCTTCTTCGACGACGCCGTGGTGCTCCTCGACCGCACGCTCGACAACATCGAGCCGATCCTCGCGGTCTTCCTCACCATCGCGGTGGGCGCGACGCTCATCTCGGTCATGCTTCCCCTCATCGGGATCGTGACCTCTATCGGGTAAGGTCGGGCCGGCCAGGTGTATCACGAGATCACATACGCGCAGGAACGGCGACGCCTGGTGAAGCGCGTCGTCATCACCGTCATCATCGTCGCGGTGGCGGCCGCTATCGCTTACGCCGCCATGGTGGCGATGGCGCAAGCGCGCGAGCAGGCCGTCGTGTCGGTGCGCGACTCGGTGCTGAACGCGGCCAAGCAATGCTGCTCGGTCGAGGGGTCTTACCCGGCTTCGCTCGAATACCTCGAGCGCAACTACGGCCTGGTCATCAACCACGAGGACTATACGGTCAGCTACGAATGGTTCGCCGACAACGTGCTGCCGTCGGTGGTGGTGAGCGCGCTATGAGCAATATGCAGATCGACTACAGCTCTGTCGCTTCGTTCGAGCGCGCCAAGCAACCCGAAGACGAGGCCAGGGGAACGCATACGTTCACGGCCGTGCTCCTCGCCGTGTTCTTCGTGGTGCTCATGACGGGCATGGCCGCAGGAGTCGCCATGTACCAGGCCGTCGCGAACAACCAGATCGACACCAACGAGGCGCGCATGCAGGCGGGCCTGCTCGCGAGCAACGTTCACGCCAACGACACTTCGAACGCGTTGGGGACGGGCAACGGCCCAGAGGGCCGCGCGCGCGTGTTGACCGAGCACGATGCCGACGGCGGTGCGTACGAGATGCGCATCTACCTGTACCAGGGCAAGATCGTGCAGGAGTACTCGGTCGCGGGCTCGGCGTACACGCCCGAGCGCGCCCAGCCGCTCATCACGTCGAAGTCGTTCGATTTCGAGTTGCATGGGGATTTGCTCGTGATCCATACCGACCAGGGCTCGACCAACGTCGCCCTGCGCAGCTATCAGGGAGGTGCGTCGTAAGATGCCGCCCGTAGCTCGCATAACGTCGAACCGCAAGCGCTCGTCGTGGCCGGCCATGGCGTTCATCGTGGAGTCGATCCTGCTGCTCATCTTCCTGGTGGGAGCGCTCGCGCTCATGACGCTCACCTTCTCGAACGCGCTGAACCGCAGCGTCGAGAGCCGCACGCAAGACGCCGCCGTCATCGCTGCCTCGAGCATCGCAGAGCATTTCGCAGCTGACCCGTCGGACGTGCAGGAGGAAACGGTCCTCGGCGATCTGCGGATCGCCTGCACCGTGACCGACGAGCCCCGCGCGGGCGGCATCATGCACCACGCCCACATCGACGTGTTCGACGCGAAGGGCGCCGACGGAAGCGCTCCTGTGTACTCGCTCGACACCTCGCGTTACGAGAGCGGGGTGTAGACGTGCCGCCGAAGCCGACTAAGCATATCGAGACGAACCGCGGCAACAACGTGCG
>JAFUBE010000989.1 GCA_017460365.1 Eggerthellaceae bacterium | reverse complement strand
GTACGGCGTTTCCACGGCGTTTTCGGGCAACCTCGTGGTGTCCATTGCCTGCATCGTCGTAGGCGCCGCGCTGCTCGTGCCGTTCGTGAAACGCCAACGCCAACTCGAACAGCCGCTCATCGACCTGCGCCCGCTATCGGTGGCGCCGTTCGCAATCGGCGTTGTGGCGAACATGATCTCGCTCATCACCATCTTCAGCATGAACATCCTCGTGCCCACGTTCATGCAGTCGGTCCTGGGCCTGCCGTCGCTCACGGCATCGCTCGCGCTGTTCCCCGCCATCTTGCTTTCATGCTTCGCGAGTCCTGTCGCCGGGCGCGTCTACGACAAGCACGGCGCCGGCGTGCTGCTGCCCGTCGGGTTCGCCCTCATCGCCGCGTTCACCGCCATCGTGTCGTTCATCATTCCCAGCGGCAACGTCGTGCTGCTGGCCCTGTGCTACATTCCCGTCATCTGCGGTTCGGCGCTCGTCATCGGCCCGGTGCAGAGCTTCGCGCTCTCGAAGCTCGACCGAGAGCTGAACCCGCATGGCGTCACCGTCATGTCCACGGGCTTCCAAATCGCCGGATGCATCGGCTCGTCGGTGTTCGTCGGCATCTACGCGAGCGTCATCGGAGGGCAGATGGCAGGCGGCGCCGACGCGTTCGCGGCCTCGTCGGCGGGCTTCCTCGCCGCGGGAATCTGCGTGGCCGTCGTGGCTGTAATCGGCCTTGTGCTCGCGTTGCGCATCCGTGGATTCGAGAAGGCAGCTGCTATAAACGCCGTAGCCGCTCCCGTCGACGCAATCGAAGCGGGAGATTCGGTCCTGCGCTCCATTATGAAGACCGACGTGTTCACCCTAGACCGCGGTCAGACCGTCGCCGAGGCACTGCGCCTGTTCGTGGACAAGGGGATCTCCGGCGCGCCAGTGGTCGACGATGCCGGGACGCCCGTAGGCTTCGTGTCAGACGGCGACATCATGCGCCACTTAGCCGACCAGACACCTGCGTTCAAAAGCGCCTGGTCTTTCGTGGTCGAGCAAGGCAACGCCGATTTCGAGGCGACGCTTTCAAGGCTCATGCTAATGCCCGTGTCGGACATCGCACGGCACGAGCTCATCACCGTGAACGCCAACGCCGGCATGGGCGAGGTCGCCTGCGTGCTGGCGGACCACCACCTGAAGAAGGCCCCTGTCATGGAAAACGGCAGGATGATCGGCATCGTCAACCGCTCGAACGTGACCAAGTACTCCGTGAACCGCTACTTCGCCGCACTCGATGCCCAACGCGCGAACTAAGCCAGGAGCATGACTTTCGCAATAGCTTTATATGCAGGTATCAGTTTTTCTCCTGAGGACTTATACGCATATCAGGACGGTATCGGAGAAATCGATAGGAACGGGAGCTCAACTTCTAGCAAATTGCGTGCCATCTCCTAAAGGTGTCTGCCGGGTGAGGCTCCAGTCGGAAGCGCACGTTGCGGAGCTGGATTTCTTGAACTGCTGAAGGCGCACGTAGTAGGTTGTCGAGGGTTTCAGGTTGCGCACCGTTTTCTTGGCCGTGGCACCGCTGGCCACGATAGCGGTCCTCGCATTCGAGAAGTCGGCGCGCGTCGAGTACCTCAGCTTGTAACCCGATGCTTGCGCGATGCTCTTGGTCCACTTGGCCGTGAACGAGCGATTGCCCGGATTCAGCACGGCGATCGTAGGCCGTTGGGGCACGATCTTGAACGACACCGACTTCGATCCCGTGTAGTTGCCCTTCAGCGACACGGTCGCCGACGCCTTGCCGACCGAGACGTTCCTGCGGTACGAGATCGCGTAATCGGCTTGCCCGAGCCTCTTCGACCCGACCGCCACCATGGCCGCGGGCTTGCGCTCCTTGCCGGTGTACACGCAGCTCGACGCGAAGAGCTTCACCTTCGGCTTC
>JAFUBE010000988.1 GCA_017460365.1 Eggerthellaceae bacterium | reverse complement strand
GCTTTAGGGATTCTCGCGGCGATTCTCGTCGTTTTGCTCCTGTTCAAGCGCTCTCGCAAGAAGAAACGCCGCCGCTCGAAAATGAGCTCGGGAAAAACAAAGAGGAGAAAGGCTGCCCCAGTGAAAAGAACGCGCAATAGGCGATGAGTTGAAAAGGTCAAGATGAGAGGAGAACCAGATGGTATTGAAGAGCAAGCGTACGAGCATCGGGTTGGTTGAGATTCGCGACGCGAGCACGGCTGGCTGGTATGCGCTGTATGTGAACGGTAACCTCGTCGAGCAGTCGGCCGACCTCAACTACATCCAGCGTGAATACGACAAGTACTGAGTTTCGTCGGCGAGGTTCAAGATGGCGAAGAATTACCGCGATCATTTAGCGGAAACGCTGACAGACGCGTCGATGCACGGCGTCGATGTAACCAAGCTCTCGGAAGAAGACACCCGGATTCTGCTTGCTGTGGCAGCCGAGCGGCAGTATCAATACGAAAATCGCTCGACGGCGCGAAAGGTGGCCGATGCGGCAAGCACGGCGTACGGATGGTTCGAGATGGCCTTCGCCGTATTGCTGGTAGTTGGCGTTGTAATAGGCATCGGGTACGCAATCGTCAGTTCGCTTGCCGGGTGATCGTCATGAGCTCGGCTACCATGCGGGAGCGCGTCCGGCACCTTGTCGATTCCCGTGGGTTTCAGGGGTTCGTCATTGGCGTCATCATTGCGAACGCCGTCGTCATCGGCGTGCAGACGGTTGCATTGCCCGAAGGGGTCGCCTTCGCCCTGCGGGTGTTCGACGCCGTGTGCCTTGCGATATACTGCGTCGAAGCCGTGCTGAAGATATACGCCTATCGTGCTGATTATTTCAAGGACGGATGGAACATCTTCGATTTCGCCATTATCGTTTTATCGCTCGTGCCCGACTATCTGCTCCCTATTCCTGTGCAGGTGGCCCGTGTATTGCGGCTGTTTCGCATCGCGCGCGTGTTCAGGCTCGTGTCGGCGTTCCGGCAGCTGCGCGTCATCGTGGAGGCCATCGGACGCTCGGTTACCGGCGTCGTTTGGACGGGGCTTCTGCTCCTTATCGTCATCTACGTGTTCGACGTTGCAGGCGTAAGCCTGTTCGGCGCAGATTTCCCCGAGTATTTCGGGAACCTTGGCTCCGGCCTCTTCACGCTCTTACAGCTCGTAACGCTCGAGGGGTGGGCCGATGTGGCAAGGGACATCATGGCGGTCTACCCGCTCGCATGGATGTATTTCGCACCGTACATCGTAATATCTTCATTCGTTATGGTGAACGTCGTACTCGGCATCATCCTCGGCACGATTGAGGAGAGCACGCAAGCGGCGCGTATTGACCGCGCTCAGGGGGAAGACGAGCGGCTTGCTCGCGAACTCGCCGAGCTGAAGGCCCAGGTCGAAACCGTCGAATATCTCCTGGAGAAGCGACATGGATCTCGATGAGCTTGTTGTCGAGGCTGGGCTTAGCGACCTTTCGTCGACGAGAGCCTGAGCCTATAGAGACGCCTTTACCCCCATCCCGAACGCGGTGTGACACTTCTCGTCAGACACGATCTGTCATTCTTTGGGTGGCGCTTGCTGCGCCTCATGTCTTCCTCAAAAAATGACAGATCGTGTCTGACGAGAAGTGTCACACGGTGCCAACAAAGACGCGTTTGGTATTCACATTACGGATGCATGCGCAAATGCCGAAAGCGTATAGCCATCTTCGATGTCTCTGTTTCTGATGGCGTTGGCAACCTCATCGTCGTTCATTAAGACGAAATCGCAGATTCCCTCCTCCCGCGATGTCTCGTCAACTGCTTCAATTTCCGCAAAACATATTTTCACCGTCTTGGCAAGAATTCCGCTATCGGGCGCAACATCCCCGATGACTACTGGCTTGCCTAAAACGCTGGCATCAAGCTCTTCCCGCAGCTCCTTCAACGCATTCTGATCATCTGGAAGGGGCTCGCCATTCGAATCCAGCTCTCCAAAACCCCTCGGAAAACATAGCTGGTACTTGCGTAGCGCATGGCGGAACTGCTTCATCAGAACCCACTTGCCCTTGTATTTTGGAGCAATGACGACACCAGCGTTAGGAGCTGAGGGCACGACTCTCTCATATGCGCCTATTGCGCCAGTATTCTTCCAACGCACGAGATCAACCACCAAAAGATGGTACTGGCTCTCGTAGCATACTCCCAAACTAACCCCGGTTCTCGTTTCATAGTCCCGAGCGTATTCGGCGGCGGGTCTTCCTTCGATAGTGTCGCCTGTACCGATACCCAAAATTTCGATTTCCTGCGGCTCTTCCGATTCAAATAGATCAGCGCGTTCCTTGCGGAGTGTATCGTAGCGCTTCATTTGGGGCGTTTGTGCATACAGGGGATCGTCAAAATTGGGCAATGCCTCTTTAGCTGTACCATTATTGTGTCTGTTGAAATAAGATTCAATCTCGTGTTTTGAGTTGCGTGCCAAATCCCCGATTCCACGGAATATGTTAATGAAATTGGTCCAGATGTCTGACTCAGGGACAATGCGCTTGATAAGTCTTTCTATTAAGGCGAATCCCACAAACAAAACGAGCGATGTGACGATTACGTTGAAGCTCGATAGATCCTCAAAAAAGCCTTGGATCCAATTGAGCGCGTATACTAAAACAAGCGTTGCCGCTGTAACAACAAGCGAGACCCAGAGCCGTTTGTTGTTGTCTCGCAATTGCATATTGCGCTGCTGCTCCCGCCCGTCCTCGTACATGCTGATGCTGCGATCGGCGGTCGCCTTGCCTGAAGCCAGCTCGCTGTCAGAATTGCGCAGCTGCGTGTAGACCGTTGTTTTGGGGTCCACGTTTAGAAAGGTAGACGGCTGGGCTTTTCGCCTTCGCAATATGCGCAAGCCACGCTCCCATCTCTTTACATCGACATCGAAATGCTTGTGTGGTGCGGCTTCATCCGGTAAGAAGCGGCTGGTTGCACCGACGCAATCTTTCCAGTCTTTTTCAACTCGCGAGCGAAAGTCATCTGCAAACGATTCGTATTCCTCCGCAACAAACGCTGATGCGTCGTAATGTTTCGAGGTGCCAAATATGCTGTATTCAACAATGTAGTTGTAGCAAAGGTTCACGATTAAAGCAGCCATGCAAAGTGACGAATTGCCGCTCGCGTTGGCATCCAGTTTCTTAATGCCCTCTAACCAATCAGAGCGATTTTCAGATTTAAGAACGCTATCGGGCAGTCCTCCGTTTGGTTGCAAAAATGCCACGGCTTCTCGCCAAGTGGTTTCGAGCCCCTCTGGCGGGCGGATCGAGCAAGCGATCTTTATAAGGTTGCAGAGCCGATAAGCGTTCATCGTTTCTGGCTGATGCCTGGCAGTAGGGTTTGCCGTTGTTTCGTCAAGGCTCAAGGCAAGTATGAATTGCACATACGTCTTGAGCAGGATAAGCCTCTCACGCGCTTCTGAGGCGCTTATATCGGCCGGGGTCTCCACGTATTCATTGCCCTTGCGCTTGTATTCAGCGAACAGGGCAAGCAAGCTGTCGGGCCCTTTTGGTTCCTCGTGCGCGTTTGCGGTTCGAGATGTGCTCGGATCTATGAATTCGGTGAACACCGACGCATCGGCATTCTGTAATGCGTCCAGCGTGAGACGCATAAGACGGCGTTCGGTGCTCTTCAGGGGGAGGCCGGAGTATACGAACTTTGCTTCGCTTGGTTCAAGATTCTTGCGTATTGAATTTTGCAAATACTGCGACGGTGTTCGCGCGTCACCGTATCGAGAAAACGCCAGCCATCCGCGATTGAATAGCTCTAGCATCTGCTGAATCGAACGATTCCCAGACTTCCGATCTCCCTGCAACATGGATGCGATCAGTCGCGAATCGGTTAGCTGATTGTACGAAAGTATCACGCGATTGCCGTTGTTGATGATCTCATCGTAGAGGGCTCTTTGCGCGATAGCCACTTCACCGTCTGTTTTCCTCACAGAGTCAAGTTCGAATAGATAAACGCTTTTGCCCATGTTGCCACCTCGTCTCGATCGGTGTTGCCTTCGCGGTTTCCTAAAGGATTGGATTTTCGGGCGCCTATCTCTAATTTAGCTGTTTAACGCGACCTTTGAACTGTCATTAGTGGCGATCAGTATTAAGCCCATAATAAGCGACTTTATTTCAGGCGGACCGCTTTGGAATTTGTCGTGTCTTGCCGGCCATCCTGTCGAAAGCGTTAGCCTTATGAGCGTTATGTTGAACGTAACCCCAAGCCAGTTTTGCCCGCTATGGCCTTGAGCGTTTTTTTCTGAATACACCCAGGACCGCTTATGCTATCCCAGCACGGATGGTGAGGTTCCGCTAACTGTGGACAGCCGACACCAAACGGTTATTTAATCCTAACCGTTACAGTAACGGTTTCTGAGCCAGGGTTGTAACTGCCTTTTCCGGCGGCACCGACTTTGGCTTGCACGTTGTAAGCTCCCTTCCTAAGGTCCTTCTTAACAGCCATTTTGCCGTTGCTTGCGACGGCGATCTTGCCATTGCTGGAAACCTTCTTATATGAGAGTGTACCAACAGCGTTGTATACGCTAAACGCTTTGGATGCCTTGATGGTGCGATTCGCGCTCTTTGAGTAGTTGACGGATACGTAGTTGCCCCAAACTGCTCGGGTCATGATGAATAAATGCTTTCGAGGCCAGATTTCGCAGG
>JAFUBE010000987.1 GCA_017460365.1 Eggerthellaceae bacterium | reverse complement strand
CCTACACCGGCTTCACGTACAAGAACAACGGTGCCGTTGACGACTTCGATCCGGGCGAGTCGTACCTGGAGCTCTCGAACCCTGAAGAGGACATGATTGAGAAGGTGTGCAGCAACTTCGACAACGTGGTGGTCGTCGTGAATGCGAACAACACGATGGAGCTCGACTGGGTCGACCGCTACCCGGCCATCAAGAGCGTGCTTCTGTGCCCAGGCCCCGGCGTGAGCGGTTTCGAAGCGCTCGGCGAGATCATGAACGGCAAGGTGAACCCGTCTGGCCGCACGGCCGACACGTTCGTGAAAGACTTCAAGGCCACGCCGTGGTACAACAACTCCGGAAACTTCTCGTACAACAACGTCACCGACCTGAAGCAAGCGATTGCCGCCGCTGACCCGGCCTACGAAGGCAACATGGCGTTCGTCAACTATGTCGAGGGCATTTACGTGGGCTACAAGTTCTACGAGACGGCCTTCGCCGAGGGCGCGATCAATTACGACGAGATCGTTCAGTACCCGTTCGGCTACGGCATGTCGTATTCCAGTTTCTCGCAGGAGATCCAGAACTTCAAGAAGGGCTCCGATTCGGTGACCTTCGACGTGAAGGTGACCAACACCGGCAAAGTGGCTGGCAAGGACACCGTGGAGGTGTACTACACGCCGCCTTACACCAACGGCGGCATCGAGAAGTCGGCTGTGAACCTGGTCGATTTCGCCAAGACGAAGACGATCGAGCCCGGCTCGTCCGAGACCGTGTCGTTTACGATCAAGCTTGAAGACATGGCCTCCTACGACAGCTCGGCCATCAAGGTGAACGGCGGCGGCTACATCCTCGAGGCGGGCGACTACGAGATCTCCATTCGGAGCGACTCGCACACGGTGCTCGCCAGCGAGAAATTCACCGTGGAATCCGACGTCGTGAACCGCACGTCCGATGCGAAGACGGCGACGAACGTCTTGTCCGACTACTGCGAAGGCGACGTCACGTATCTGTCGCGCGCCGACCACTTCGCGAACTACGCTGCGGTGACGGCTGCCCCGGCTGAGAGCGCCTACGCCATGAGCGACGCCACGCGCGCCCAGATCGAACCGATCACCACCCCGTATTACAACAGCGCTTCGCTCGACAACGCATCCGACCAGATGCCCACGCTCTCGGCGAAGCGGGAGCTGAAGCTCGCCGACCTGCGCGGGCTTTCCTACGACGATCCGAAGTGGGACAAGCTGCTCGACCAGATGAGCTTCGAGGACATGACCACGCTGGTGAACATGGGCGGTTGGCAGACGGTCGCCATCGACTCGGTCGGCAAGGTGGCCACGTCGGATTCCGACGGCCCGGCCGGCCTGAACAACTTCCTCACGGGCGCGAGCGGAACCCAGTTCGCCGTCGAGACGATGCTGGCGCAAACATGGAACAAGCAGCTTGCTGCCGACATGGGCGAGAAGATGGGCAAGGAGTTCGAGGACGTCGGGCAGTACGGCGATTACGGCCCGGCCATGAACACGCACCGCACGGCTTTCGCCGGCCGTAACTTCGAGTACTACTCTGAAGACGGCGTGCTCGGCGGTTACCTCGCTGCCGCGGAGTGCAACGCGCTCGGTGCCAAGGGCGTGTATCCCTACCTCAAACCCTTTGCCTTGAACGACCAGGAATGGAACCGCTGCACGTTCCTGCTCACCTACACGACCGAGCAGGCGGCCCGCGAGATCTACCTGAAGCCGTTCGAGATGGCAATCAAAGCCTACGAGTACCCGCAGATCGCCATGATGAGCGCTTTCAACTTCATCGGCACCAAGCCGTGCTGTGCGAACAGCGACCTGTTGAAGACGATCCTGCGCGAAGAGTGGGGCTTCAAGGGCCTCGTGGAAACCGACTATGACGGCTCGTACGGCTTCATGATCACCGACAACTGCGTGCGCAACGGCAACGACCTCATGCTCGGTTTCGGCGCCTCGACCACCAACGTGGTGAGCAACCAGTCCGCAACCGTTACGCAGGCGTTGCGCGAGTCGAGCAAGAACATCCTGTACGTCACCGGTAACAGCGGCTACTACGCCAACGGCGACCCGACCAGCGGCCTCGACAAGATGACCACGACGTTCATTACGATCAACGTCATCGCTGGCGTCATTATCGTGGGGCTGTTCGCGTTCATTTTGATCAGGTGGCGCCGCAAGATGAAGGCCGAGTCGGCGGGCGCACATGAAGCGTAAGCTCATCGCTGTTTCGACTGTCGCGAGTCCGATTCGCTGACGGCTCGATAGGCCAGGATGCGCCCCCTGCCATGAGGGCGCATCCTGG
>JAFUBE010000986.1 GCA_017460365.1 Eggerthellaceae bacterium | reverse complement strand
CTAATATAGTGAGGAAAATCAAGACGACGAAGTTCAAGAAACTCCCAAGCATTGGGATGATTCGCGTGTTTGGGCAAAGCGTTGCCTTTCTTTCAGGCTGACTTAAGGGCCGGCGCAGACAATGGCCTTGCAATCGACGACCACGCTACGACCCGAAAGGAGGCCAGGTCTCATGAACATGGTGGTGATCATCCCGACCATCGACCCCGACGAGCGCCTGTACAAGCTCGTCGCCCAGCTGCGCAGCCGAGGGCTCAGCCGCTTCGTCATCGTTGACGACGGAAGTTCCGAAAACCGCGCCCCGATTTTCGAAGAGCTCGAGCGTTCCGGCGCGCGCGTGCTGCACCACCCCGCCAACCTGGGGAAGGGGGCGGCCATCAAGACCGCGCTCGGTTCGGTGCGCGCGCTGTTTCCCGAGGCGACGCACGTCGTCACCGTCGACGGCGACGGCCAGCACCTGCCCGACGACGTGTTGCGCGTGTGCGAGCTGGCCGAAGGCCACCACGAGCACGTCGTCATAGGCGTGCGCGACCTGCAGCGCCGCGGCGTGCCGCTGAGAAGCCGCATCGGCAACGCGTTCAGCTCGGCGTACTTCAAGCTCGACACCGGCTTCAGCTGCCCCGACACGCAAACGGGGCTTCGCGCCATGCCGGTGTCGCTCATCCCGTTCGCGCGTTCGGTTGCGGGCACGCGCTACGAATACGAGATGAACTTCCTCACCGAAGTCGTGAAGGGCGGACGCGCGCTCGCGATGGTGCCTATCGAGGCCGTCTACGAAGACAACAACGCGGGCTCGCATTTCTCGGCCGTTCGCGACTCGGTGCGCATTTACAAGCAGTTCCTGCGCTTTGCCGGCAGCTCGCTCGCATGCGCGCTGGCCGACCTGGTGCTGTTCGCGGCGGTCGTGGCCGCGGGAACGGCGGCCGGCCTGCCGACGAGCGCGGCCGTGGTGGCCGCGACCGTTTCGGCGCGCCTCGTCTCGGGCGCGCTGAACTTCGCGCTGAACCGCACCTGGAGCTTCTCCGACCTGGGAAGCGCCGACGGCGACGCGCGGGCGCAAGCCGCGCGCTACGGGGCGCTGTTCCTCGCGCAGATGACGGCGAGCGCGCTTCTGGTCGCTCTGCTTTCCCAGCTGCCCGTGCCGCCTGTCGCCGCGAAGATGCTCGTCGACGGGGCGCTGTTCATCGTAAGCTACTTCATCCAGCGCAACTGGGTGTTCAAGAACGCGGGCGGCACACGCGCGCTCGCCGCGAAAGGAGGCGAACATGCCGATGGTGGAAAACGAGAAACGCACGCTGCGCCGCACACGTCGTTTCGGGCGGCTTAAGGGAGCATGGATATTCGTCGCATCGGGGGCGCTCGCGCTGTTCACGGTGTTCGTGCTGCTCGACACGTTTGCGATTGCGCGCGTGCAGCAGACCGCGCTGGCGGCCGACTACTCGAGCATCGTGAACGCGCAGGGCGAGAGCGGCAGCGCCAGCTCGGGAAGCGAGAGCGCCGGCAGCAGCGCCGGCGACAGCGCGTCGGCGAGCTCGGGTGCCGACGCAAGCTCGTCGGCGAGCGCCGAGTCGTCGAAGGGCAAGCACAAGCGCGGCTCGGGCGGCCCAGGCGGCAACTCGTCCGGCTCGTCGAAGAAGTCGTCTTCGACAGCCAGCGATTCCACCGCAGTCGCAGGTGCGGCGCAGGCGTCGTCGGACGGCGAGCAGATCGGCACGTATTCCGACGACAACATGCAGGTCGCAGTCTCGAAAGTGCGCGCATACGACACCGACATCTACGTAGCCGACGTGCAGGTTTCGAGCGCGGCGTACCTGAAGACCGCCCTCGCACAGAATTCGTTCGGGCGCAACCTGAAGGACACGACCTCGAACATGGCCGACGCGGCGGGTGCGGTGCTCGCGATCAACGGCGACTACTACGGTTTCCGCGACTACGGCTACGTGCTGCGCAACGGCGTGCTGTACCGCGACACGGCCGCGAGCGGCACCGACGCGCTCGTGGTGTACGGTGACGGCTCGATGGGCGCCGTGTCTCAGGACGAAGCGAGCGCCCAGCAGCTGAAAGACTCGGGCGCTTGGCAGGTGCTCTCGTTCGGCCCGGTGCTCGTGAACGACGGAAAGGTCGCTGTCAGCGCCGACGACGAGGTCGACCAGTCGATGGGCAGCAACCCGCGCACGGCGATCGGCATGGTGAGTCCTCTGCATTACGTGGTGGTGGTCTCTGACGGGCGCACCGATGACAACGCGGGGCTGTCGCTCAACCAGCTCGCGCAGGTGCTCGTCGACAACGGCGCCACGTTCGCATACAACCTCGACGGCGGCGGCTCCACGACGATGTACTTCCAAGGCGAAGTGCTGAACAGCCCGACGAGCGGCAACCGCGACGGAGAAAGGCAGGTGAGCGACATTGTTTACTTCGGCTAAGGTTTCTCAAACGCGCATCCAGGGGTACTTGAAAATCGCGGGCCACTACCTGGTGGCGGCAGCGGGGTGCGCGCTGTTCGCGCTCGTGTATGCGCAGTTCAGCCACGGCGTGTACAGTCCCTTCATGACGTTCATGTTCGCGCTCCCGCTCGTGGGAGGCACGTTCGTGGCCCTCGTGTGCCACCTCGCGAAGGCGCACGTTACGCGCCGCACGTCGCGCCAGGCCTGGGCGCTTTCCCTCGCCAGCCACACGCTGGGAAGCTGCCTGCAGGGCATCCTCGCGCTCGCCGCCCCCGGCTCCCCGTTCGTCGTGCCCT
>JAFUBE010000985.1 GCA_017460365.1 Eggerthellaceae bacterium | reverse complement strand
CTGAGATAATAGTCCATGGTCGTCTTGGCGTCGGTGTGCCCGAGGACTTGGGAGACGGCCGGCAAGGGCGTCCCGCATCCCACCATGGCGCGGGCCAGGGAGCTGCGGAAGGAGTGCTGTTTAGCGTAGTCTAATTCTGTGCCACGTCACGGTTGAAAAGTGTGCCACTCCGATACCTCCATCAGGGACAATGGTTCCCGAAGACCTGCTATTAGAAGTCAAGGGGTAAACCTGAGATTTTTCGAATAGGAATTTGAAGTACTTTGACAGACGAATATGGGATAAAGGACATGTATCAGCGCATGCCGAAGGGACCCCTCGGATGCGAGGCGGTGACAGGGGTTTCGGTTTTTCGTCCGGACTTACACCCTCAGGTGACCGGGTTGGTGATGCGAGGGCGGAACCGGCTCGTAGGCCCTGCACTCCTTCATGACAGACAGGATCACGCCGGCGAGCTTGCGTGCGACGCCGGAGACGGCCACGTAGTGGTGCTTGCCCCTGGCCGCGGCCTTCGCGTAGTGGTCGCCGAAGTACGGGTCGTGTTTCCTGGCGCACTCGGCCGCCTGCATGAGCGCGTAGCGCAGGTAGGGCGTGCCGCGCTTGGACATGTGGCCGTTCGGGTCGCTCTCGCCGGACTGGTGCTTGGAGGCGTCCATGCCGGCGTAGGCTACGAGCTGCTTGGGCGTCGCGAAGCGGTTCGCGTCGCCGATCTCGCCGGCGATGAGCGATGCCAGCACGGTGTCGATGCCGGGGATGGTCTTGAGCCACTCGCCCTGGGTGCCCTCCAGCATCTCGTCGAGCTCGGCCTCGATGGCGTCCACCTGGCCCTCGATGAACGCGAGGGTCTCGGCGATCACCTTGACCTGGAAGGCGAGCGACTTGGCGCCGAACGACACGCCGACCGACGACTTGGCCGCGGCCTTGAGCTGGTCGGCCTTCTTCCTCCCGAGCCTGCCGCGCGAGGCCTCCTTCAGCGTGCGCTCGATCGTGCGGATGTCGGTGCGGGCGATCTGCTCGGGCGCGGGGAAAGCCTTGAGCACGGCCATCGAGCTCGCGCAGAACATGTCGGAGAAGAGACGCTCGTACTCCGGGAACGCGCGGTCCATCAGCGCCCTGAGCTGGTTCTTCAGCGCCGTGCACTCGCCCGTGAGCGACATGCGGAAGCGCGCGAGGTCGCGGATGCCGGCGGTAGCCTCGTCGGCCATGGCCGAGGGCTCGAACGCCTTGAAGCGCACGAGCTCGGCGATGAGCAGCGCGTCGGAGGCGTCGGTCTTGAGCTTGCGCACCGTCTCGACCTTGCGGAACGCGTCGGTCTGGATCGGGTTGATGACCGCGACCTTCCATCCATGCGTGCACAGGAAGTCGAACAGCGCGATCCAGTAGTGGCCGGTGGCCTCCATGCCGACCAGCGCTTCCTCCCGGTCGGCGCCCGCCTTGGCGAGCCTGGCCAGGAACTTGGAGAACCCGTCGGCGGTGTTGTTGAACTGGAAGGACTCTATGACGACCTTTCCGCGCTCGTCGACGGCCCCGGCCACGTGGCTCCTCTTCGCGATGTCGATGCCGATGTTCAGCATTGCTTCCTCCGTCTCCCGCTTGCCAAGAGCGGAGGTTGCCCTCACGTCACTGCAGCCACAACCTCGTCCGAGATAAAGCGCCTGGCGCCATCCTGCCGAATTCGTGTCCAGCTGCGGTGCGGAGGCGCCATCCTTCCGTAAAGAGCCTGACCCCATGGAGGAAAAGACGCCCTCCGCCCATTACACGCCCTTTATCCCATATTCGCGTCTTGTTGGGAAGAGCGCGGCCACTGCGCGAGAAGTGGCATAAACAATATACGAGGAGCGTGACGGTGGCGGAAGCATCGGACAAGCGAGGCGGCCTCGGGGCGGCGATGTTCAGGGACACAGCTCTGCGCAAGATGTCGTCGGCCGACGACCTCGACCGCTACGTGAAGGTGACGAACCCATCGGCATGGGTGCTCATCGGCGCCATCGCGGTATTGCTTGTCGCGGCTTTCATCTGGGGATGCACTGCCTCCCTGCCCGTCACGCAAAGCACGACCGGCATCCTCAAAGACGGCCAGGTCGTGTGCTTCCTGCCGCTCGGAGAGGATCCGATCGCCACCACCGACAGCAAGGTCACGGCAGCAGGGCGCGACGCCCGCATCGTTTCCGTCAACGACAATCCGCACTCGCAGCGCGAGGTGGCGGCGGCGCTGAACAACGATTTCGCCGTTGAATCCCTGCAGCTCACGCAGTGGAGTTACAAGATCGTCATCGCGCTTCCCGACGATTTGTCCTCGTGGGAGGAAGGCGACGACGTTCCCGTTCAGGTTACGACTAGGGAAGTGGCCCCGCTCGCCTACCTGTTCGGCGGAGCCCAGGCGTAACATGGCGAGCCGCGTCCGCAACGTTCCGCAGTTCATGCAGATGGAAGCCACCGAGTGTGGCGCCGCTTGCTTGGCCATGATGCTCGCGCATTACGGGCGGTGGGTGCCGCTCGAGGAAACGCGCGCGGCATGCGGCGTGTCGCGCGACGGCAGCAAGGCGATCAACATCCTGCGCGCAGCGCGGGCGTACGGTATGGAGGCCGACGGCTACACCTACGACTTGGAAGGGCTGCGGGCCAAAGCGGAGCTCCCCTGCATCATCTTCTGGAACTTCAACCACTTCGTCGTGCTGACGGGTTTCTCGGCGAACGGGAAATGGGCCTACCTGAACGATCCGGCGCGCGGGCAGGTGAAGGTGTCCATCGAGGAATTCGACGAGGCGTTCACCGGCATCGCGCTCATCATGCACCCGGGCGACGGATTCGAAGCCGCCGGCTCGCCTCCCTCAACGGTCGCCTTCATCAAGGAGCGCTTGCGCGGCATGGCGGCCCCCATCGCGTTCGTTGCGCTGGCCACCACGATTCTGTCGGTCATCGGCATCCTCAACTCGTCGATGTCCCGCGTGTTCGCCGACGCCGTCCTCGGCAATGCCGGCTCGAACCAAGCGGCGCTCGGCTTCCTGATTGCCACGCTGTCGGTGCTGGCGCTGCTGCAATGCGCCGTGACCTTCGTCAACGCCGTGTACCTGCTCAAGATCCGCGGCAAGTTCGAGGCGGTGGCGGCGTCGCAGTTCTTCTGGCACCTCCTGCATCTGCCCGTAGAGTTCTACGCCCAACGTCATGTGGGCGACCTGCAGCAACGCCAGTCGGCAAACGAGTCCATCGCCATGACCGTAGTGCAGGAATTGGCACCGGCGCTCATGAATTGCGTGCTCATCGTGTTGTACCTGATCGTAATGGTGGTCTACAGCGCCCCGTTGGCGCTCATCGGCGTGACGACGGTCGTTCTGAACGCCTTCATGGCCCGCTCCATCTCGAAGAGGCGCGTGAACGTCATGCGCCAGCAGGTGCGCGACTCGGGCCGGCTGAACGCGGCCACCGTTGCCGGCGTCAGCATGATCGAGACGATCAAGGCGTCGGGGGCTGAAGAGGGGTACTTCGAGCAGTGGAGCGGCATACAGGCGCTCGTGAGCAACGGCCTGGTGCGTTTCGCGAACCTGAACGCCTACCTGGGCGCCGTGCCGGGCCTGCTCGTGCAGCTGGCGAACGTGTGCGTGCTCATGGCCGGCACGTTGCTCATCATGAACGGGCAGTTCACGGCCGGCATGCTGCTGGCGTTCCAAGGTTTCCTCTCTGCGTTCATGGCGCCGGTCAATTCGCTCGTTAACCTGGGGCAGACCATCCAGGAAACGCGCACGCAGATGGAACGCGTGCAGGACGTTCTCAATTACAAACCCGATGTGGTCGAATCGCACGACGACCGTGAGGGTGCCTCCGAGGAGCTGCAGGGCCTGTACAAGCTTTCGGGCGCCATTGACGTGAAGGGCCTGACGTTCGGCTATTCGCGCCTCGACAAGCCGACGGTCGAAAACCTCGACCTTCACGCCGAGCCCGGGCAATGGATCGCGCTCGTGGGCGGCTCGGGGTCGGGAAAGTCGACCATCGCGAAGCTCATCAGCGGCTTGTACAAGCCGTGGTCGGGCGAGATCCGCTTCGACGGGAAACCGCTCGCGGACATCCCCCGCGAGCAGCTGCGCGGGTCGATTGCCGTGGTCGACCAGGACATCTCGATGTTTTCCGGCACGGTGACCGACAACGTGACCATGTGGGACGGCTCCATCGAGGACTTCGAGGTGGTCATGGCGTGCCGTGACGCAGACATTCACGACGAGATACTCTCGCGCGAAGGCGGATACCATGGCGAGGTTCTGCCGGGTGGGCGCAATTTCTCGGGCGGCCAGCAGCAACGCCTGGAAATCGCGCGCGTGCTCGCGCAAGACCCGACCATCGCGCTTCTCGACGAGGCGACGAGCGCGCTCGACGCCAAGACCGAGGAAGCGGTGATCAAGTCGATCCGCAGGCGCGAGATAACGTGCATCGTGGTGGCGCACCGCCTTTCCACGATTCGCGACTGCGACGAGATCATCGTGCTCGAGCACGGACGCGTGGCCGAACGGGGCACGCACGACGAGCTCATGGCACGCAACGGCGCATACGCCGAACTGGTGAGAAACGACTAAGGGAATGCGCCGTCTGGGGCCTGACCCCAGGCGGCTCACGAGAAGAGACGAACGGCAGGGCATGAGCTGGTTCGAGGAACAACTGGAAACGCGCAAACGGCTCGACGACGAGCAGGTTGCCGAAGCGTACGAGCGCATCGCCCGCTCCGTCGTGGGGAGCAAGCACGCCCCGCGCGTGACGATGGACGACGTGGCCGCCACCGACAGCGCCGTCGCGGCCGTGCTGCGCTACTTCGGCAAGACCCCATCCGACGTGCCCAATACGCTGACCGATCCGTCTGAGCGCATGGATTACGCGGTGCGCTCGTGCGGCATGATGAAGCGCAAGGTGACGCTCGAGGGGCGCTGGTGGACCGACGCGACGGGCGCCTACCTGGGCCAACTGAAGACGGGCGAGCCGATTGCCATCATTCCGCTGGGGCTGCGCAGCTACGGCTACGTGGAGCCGGTCACCAACAAGAAGGTGCTCCTGACCGCCCGCACGGCAGCCGACGTGTTGCCCGAGGCGTACTGCTTCTACCGGCCGCTGCCCGAGGAAAGCCTAACGGTGCGCGATCTCGTGAGGTTCATGGTCGCCTCTCTCGATGCGGGCGATTACATCCGCATCGCGCTCGCGACGCTCGCGGTCTCGCTCGTTGGCATGCTCCCCGCCGTGGCCAACAATTTGCTGTTCGACCGCATCATCCCGTCGGGGGAAATGGCGCTCATCCTGCCCATCTGCGCTCTGCTTTTGGGCGCGGTGCTTGCGAGCACGCTCATCGGAATCCTGCGGTCGATGGTGACGACGCGCTTGTCGAGCAAGCTTTCCATGCAGATGGAAGCCGCCATGATGGCGCGCGTGCTGTCGCTTCCGCCGGCGTTTTTCAAAAGCCGCCAACCCGGTGAGCTGGCGAAGCGCGTCAGGCGGGTCAGTTCTATCGTCGACACGCTGACCAGCGTCTTTCTGGGATCGGGGCTCACCGCCGTTTTCTCGCTCGTGTACATCGGGCAGATCGTCATGTACGCGCCTTCGCTCGTCGTGCCGGCACTCGCGATTATCGCGGCGCAGGTTGTCGTGGGCGTAGCGGTCACGACAACGCAGGCGCAAATTCAGCGTCGGATCGTGGATGCCGACCTGAAGGTTTCAGGCCTGGTTCCCGCCCTGTTGAACGGAATCACGAAGGTGAAGCTCACGGGTGCCGAAAAGCGCGCGTTCGCCCAATGGGCCGACGTCGAGGCTGACTACCTCGCCGCTCAGTACGACCTGCCGCTGTGGCGCAAGGTGGCTGATACGATGCCGACGCTCGTGGCGCTCGTGGGAACCATCGTCATCTACTGGTTTGCGGGAAGCAGCGGCGTTTCCCTGGCCGATTTCATGGCGTTCAACGTGGCGTACGGAGCCGTGTCGGGAGCAATCGTCGCGCTTGCGCATGCCAGCGGGAGAATCGCGCAGGTGAGGTCGTACCTCGATGCGGTGCGGCCTATCCTGGAGGCGGTCCCCGAATCGGCGCTTCAGGGAAAGCAGGTGACGAGCCTTTCGGGGTCGATTGAGCTCGCCGGCGTCACGTTCCGCTACGACGAGGCACAGCCGCCCGTGCTCGAAGACCTTTCATTGAAGGTGAAGTCGGGCGAGTACCTGGCCATCGTGGGCAAGTCTGGCTCGGGGAAGTCCACTGTTCTGCGCCTGCTCTTAGGGTTTGAGAAGCCCGAGCGTGGCGCGGTTTACTACGGCGGGCAGGACATCGCCGACATGGACGCACGCAGCCTGCGCCGCGTCATCGGCGTATGCCTGCAGAACGGCACGCTGCTCGCCGGTTCGATATTCAACAACATCGTGCTCGCGTCCCCGCGCGCGACGATGGACGACGCTTGGGAAGCCGCCGAACTGGCCGGCATCGGCGACGACATCCGCGCCATGCCCATGGGGATGCACACGCTCATCACCGAAGGGACTGGCGGCGTGTCGGGCGGCCAGCGCCAGCGCATCCTCATCGCGCGCGCCGTGTGCTCGAAGCCGCGCGTGCTCATCTTCGACGAGGCCACGAGCGCGCTCGACAACGTAACGCAGAAGCATGTGAGCGACTCGCTCAGCAAGCTGAAGTGCACGCGCATCGTGGTAGCGCATCGGCTTTCCACTATCAAGTTGGCCGACCGCATCGTCATGCTCGACGGCGGGCACATCGTGGAGGAAGGCACCTACGACGAGCTCGTGGCGGCGGGTGGCGCGTTCGCCGACCTCGTGAAACGCCAACAGCTCGAAAGCGAATCCGCCTAGCGAGATGCGCCTTTATCTCATCCCGAACGCGGTGTGACACTTCACGCCAGACGCGATCTGTCATTTTTTACGCACACGTACGCGCAGAGGGGCACGCACAGGGGACGGGGTTTCGTGCGCTTCGATCTCATGATGCAGCGAGCGTGAGGCTCCGGAAGTGCATGAAACCCCGTCCCCTGTGCGAAAAATATCGAATTTACGACGATTTCGCAATATTTCTGAGTTGCGATGCAACTTTTTTCGGAAATACGACGATTTTGCGAAGCGTCTTCTTGAATTGGAAAAGGTGGCGTCGAAAAAGCGCAGGTCAGAGCGTATCGGCATATGAGCATCAGGTAGCCATTCGTTCAAAATCGTCGGAAATTTAGAAAAAGTTGCACTAAGCCTTGGCGAGCTTAGAATTGCGCTGGTAATTCGGAATGCAGGCAACACTGCAATCTTCGGAAAAACTGGGATATGCTGTAGCGCATAGATGTGAGCAGTACCGCGGCGCCGCATTTCAAGGAGGCACACATATGAAACACCGAGAACGCAGATTGGTTGTCGTTGCGCTGCTTGCAACGCTTGTTTTCTGCGCGGGTTTGCTGGGTGCATGCACGCAGCAGCAGGGCGCGAGCGGCTCGTCTGCCAGCAGTTCTGCGGCTTCCGCCGACGCGCAGTCCGCAGGCTTCGTGGTGGGCGTGGCCTGGCGCCCGAACGCCGAGTCGCTGTCATACAAGAGCACTTGCCGCGCGCTCGAGGCCGCCGGCATAACGTACGTGCTGCTGCCCCAGGTGCGCTCGGCCGACCTATCGTACGGCACCGATAACAAGCTGACCGAAGGCGTCGATGCCACCGGCGCGCTTTCGCTTACGGCTGCGAAGCTCGTGCGCTGCAACACGTGGCAGGAATCGGATGCGGCAGAAGTTCTGAAAGGCGTGAATGCGGTCGTCTTCCCCGGTGGCGAGGACGTCAGCCCGTCGCTGTACTACGACCCCCAGGAATGGCACGGCGTCGAGACCGAGAAGGACTACAGCGCCGAGCGCGACGTGTCGGATTTCGTGCTCATGAGCTACTGCCTCGAGCACGATATACCGTTCATGGCCATCTGCCGCAACATGCAGATGCTCTCCGCCGTCTCCGGCGCCGAGGTCATACAGGATATCCCTACTTGGTTCGCGAGCCAGGGCAAGAGCTACCAAAACGAGCACAAGCAGCTTGCCGACGCCGAGGGGCACCGCGACTTCGCACCCAATACAGTCGAAGTCGAGAAGGGGTCGATCCTGCATGGCGTCGTGCAGAAAGACGAGCTTGCGGGTTGCCCCTGCTGGCACCACCAGGCGGTTGCGAATGTGGACGGAACCCGGCTGACGGTGACGGCCCATGCTGTGACTGAAGGCATCGATATGATCGAGGCGGTTGAGCGTACCGACAAGACCTACGCCATCGGTGTGCAGTTCCACCCTGAGATCTCCATCCAGAAAAAGCTCGACAACGAGGCGAACGTGCAGGAGTACCTCGACTACGACACGGCGCTCGCGTTGTTCAAGCGCCTGCAGGAAGAGGGTGCCCGGCAGCTCGCCGAGGATCCCGACAACCTTGGCCTGAGGCCCGCCGCTTAAAGAACGCCGGGACTGACCGACGGCCTATTCGTCGCGCTCGGCTTCCTTCGTCTCGCCGATGCGGGCATGGAGTGCCAGCACGTAGCGTTCGGGGTCGTCTTTGAAGGCGACGCATGCCCGGCCGCTGAACAGGCGCTTGTGGGGACAGCCGCCCGAGCACATGGGCAGCCACACGCACTCGCGGCACTCGTCGTCGGGTATGGGGCAGGCCGTGTTCAGGTACATCGTGAGGTTGTCGGGGTTCGACGCCGTGGCGAACGGGTCGCTGGGATCCCAGTCGTGGGCTGTGCCGAACGAAATCTGCGGCTTGTCGACAGCCTCCCAGCACTTCTGCAGGTTGCCGCGCTCGTCGATTCCGACGCTCCACAGGGTATGCGCCCCGCAGTAATGACCTCTGCCTTTTTGGAAACGGCCAGCCTCTTGGCGCACGCTGACTTCGCTTGCGTCGGTGCCGCAGAGAAGGCCGACCTGCTTGCCGCGCTCATCGGCAGCCGAGCTTTCTGATACCGGCGCCGGGTAATAGGCGAGGTCATTGCCCGATTCCTTGGCCAGGTTTTCGACGAATTCCATCAGGTCGTCCATTTCGTGCTGGTTGCCATCGTGCACGTTGTGGCGTATCTGCACTCGGAAGGGGAGTTTCACGTTGCGCAAATTGCTCACGATGCGGTCGAACGTGGGGCCGCCGCCCGCCAGGTGGCGCGTGGCGTCGTGCGTGGCGCCCAGCCCGTCGATGGTGATCTGGGCGGAGCTCACCTTGCACCGATCGAGCATGTCGGCGACTTCTTGTGTGAGCAGGTAGCCGTTCGTGATGATGCCCGCGTCGTATTCGGCGCCGCGATCCTCGGCAAGCGCCAGTAGGCGACCGGTCAGCGACTCGATGACATCGCAGGCCAGAAGCGGCTCGCCGCCGAACCAGGTAACGCTGATGCCCTTCGCATTGGAGGCATCCATCATGCGCTCGGCCAACGCCACGATGTCGTCTTGCACTTCGGCAGTCATCTTGCCCGCGAAATGGTCTTCGAAGCAATACGGGCAATCGAAGTTGCAACCCATGGTCGGGCAGATGGTCAGGCCCACGCTTCTCTGCGCGGCGCAGACGCCCCGCCCCATCGTGTCAAGCGCAGTGCGCTCGTCGAACTTGCAGATGATGCCGCGCTTGGCGAAGCGCTCGATGATGGGATGGTGCTCGTCGAGCTCCTCGAGCACCGACAGCAGGTACATCTCGATCGGCGTGTATTCGGCGCAGTTGCCCGCAAACAGGTTCGCGATGGCAGTCATCTTGGTGTCCGGCACCTTGGCGAACAGGTTGTAGCGCGACGCATGCCAGCCGGCCTCGCCCGCCGTGCGTGATTCCACCTTATCGTTCTGGGTTTCGGTATCCATGCGCGTCCCTTCGGATTTTTAGTAAACCTTGCAGCCCCTGTATCCCGTACAAACAGAACAACTGAGATCCCATGCCTTACCGCCGCTGATATCCTCAATCTCTGCGTCGCTCAGCTCATAGCCTTCTTCCTTTGCCAGTTTCAGCAGGTCTTCAGGCGTCTTGACATTACGTACACGTTCCTTTTGCTCAGGTGTTAAATCATTGAAATTCATAGAGCGCCCTTCTTTCGTGGCCGAGGTCGTCGTTTCCTCGATATGGAATTATACGCATTACAGTGAAATTCCGTCTTGAGCAAGGCAGGGTTCAGGTGGGACACGGGGTCAGGCTCGCCTGCGGCACAAGGGCGCGTAGGTGCGGTTGCCTTTCCGCGATAGGTCCTTGGACGTGAGGGTGCACGATTCCGCACCGTGATCGGGATGGGGGGTGAAGGCGCGGAAAACAGCGACGCCGCTTGCGCGGCTGGTAATGGACCCGCCGCTGGCGCGGAAAAGTGTGACGCTGCTGCGCGGCTGCGGAAGAATCCGCCGCTGGCGCGGCGGCGGCAAGCTCAAGAGCTTGCCCTACGGGGGTTGCCGCACAAGGGGCGGAGGTTCCGATCGGCGGGGTTGCCGCGCGAGAGGCGGAGGGCCGAGCCGGGGATGCCGGCGCGGCTGCACCCGGGTCAACCCCCGTAGGGGCAGCTCTTGAGCTGCCCGCCGCCGCGCAAGCGGCGGATCCCAAAACAGCGCCGAAGGCGCGTCGCAAATTTCCGAAAACGCCGCCGCCCGCGAGGCCAGCGGGACGGACAGGCCCCGCATCGTAGGGGCGGCACTCGTGCCGCCCGCCGCGTGCCAGCGCGGAACCCAAGGCAGTGCCGAAGGCGCGCCGCAAATTCCCGCGCGCGAAGTGCGCAATCATCGAAGGCACGATAGCGTGACGCATATTTCCGCCAGCGCGGCGGCCTCCGGTGGGGACATTACCCCACTTTGGGTCTGACAGTAAGTGGGGTAGCGAAGCGCGCATACATCAGCAGCGCATGAGCACGGCGCCGCTTTCCGCATGCGGGTGCAAATGAAGTAATATATCCGTTACTGTGATTTGGCCCCAATTGACGGAGGGGCTATGCAGGCGCTCGTCGCCGGCGCCCCGGCAACAGGGAAGGACACCGATGGGATGGCAACATGGTAGGTAAAACGGTCGGCAGGCCGCTGTGCGTGCTGCTGGCGGTGGTGGCGTTCGCGCTTGCGCTCGTCCCCGCGCTTGCGTATGCAGCCGAGGCGACCCCCGTATACAAAACGCTCGACGACCTGGCGGGCAAGCGCTTCGCCTACGTGAACGGCAGCGTCTACAACCAGAACGTGCAGGCGAAGCTGCAGGGAACCTCCGAAGAGTTCTACCCCTCCCTGTCGGAATGCGTGGCTGCCGTGGAAGCGGGCAAGGCCGATGCGGCGGTGCAGCTGTCGTACTGCTGCCAGCTCGCCGTGAATCGGCGCCCGGGCACGGTGGCGTTGCTGCCCGAGCCGGTCTCCAAGGTGTCCGAGGGCTTTTTCTTTCCGCGAGGGTCGAAGCTCACTGACGAATTCAACAGCATTATCAAGCGGTTCTCGGACGATGGCACGCTGGCCAAGCTCGAAGAGAAATGGGTCGCGGCAGACGAGTCGGGCAAGACCTTGCCCAAGCAAGACTGGGACGCGCCCAACGGCACTATGAAATTCGCCACGTCAGGCGTCATTGAGCCGTTCTCGTACGTGGGCGAAAACGGCATCCCCAAAGGCTACGACGTGGAGCTCGCCCTGCTCATCGCGCGCGAACTCGGCTATCCCCTGGAGGTTTCCACCATCCCCAGGGACTCTATCTTCGCTGCGGTCGACACCGGCAAGGCCGATTTCGGCGGTACCCTCACGCAGACTCCCGAGCGCGCCTCCGTGTGCGATTTCAGCGATTCGGTCATGCCGACCACCATCTCGGTCATCGTGAAGTCCGAAGAGGCCGACACGCCTGCAGGTTTCATAGAGGGCATCGCGAGCTCCTTCCAGAAGACCTTCATCGAAGAAAACCGCTGGACGCTCATCCTCTCGGGCCTGGGCGTGACCGTGCTCATCAGCGTGTGCGCCGGAGCGCTCGGCCTGCTGCTCGGGTACGGAACCGTTCTCGCGCGGCGCAGCGGCGTGCGTTGGGTCGGCAGGCTCGTTGACGCCTACCAGACACTCATGGGCGGAATCCCCATCGTCGTTATCCTCATGCTGTTCTACTACGTGGTGTTCGGCTCCGTGGACATCGCGGGCGAAGTCGTCGCCATCATCGCATTCACGCTGACCTTCGGCTCCACGGCGGGTTCGACCATGTGGACGGCCGTGGAAGGCATCGACACCATACAGGAAGAGACGGGGCTCGCCTTGGGCTACACCCGCAGGCAAGTGTTCGCGAAGATCATATTCCCGCAGGCACGCCAGCAGTTCACGCCGCAGCTCATGGGGCAGTTCGTGAGCTTGGTCAAGGAAACCGCGGTCGTGGGCTATATCGCCGTGCAGGACCTCACCCGCGCGGGCGACCTCATACGAGCCCGCACGATGGACGCGTTCTTCCCGCTCGTTTCCACGGCGATCATCTACTTCCTGTTCTGCCTCCTTTTGGCCTGGGTGCTCAGGCGGATCGCCGCGAGAATCGACGTCACCAATCGTCCGCGCAAGATCGAGGGGGTCGTTGAGCAATGAGCCTCATAGAAGTCAGGCACTTACGCAAAGAATACGAAGGCGCAACTCCCCTCAAAGACGTGAACGCCACCATCGACGAGGGCGAAGTCATCTCGATCATCGGGCCCTCGGGCACTGGCAAGTCGACCTTTATCCGCTGCCTCAACCGCCTGGAAACGCCCACCTCGGGCGAGATCTGGGTAGATGGCGTCGACATGTGCGCACCCGATGTGGACCTGCCCGAGATGCGTCAGAAAATGGGGATGGTGTTCCAGAATTACGCCCTGTTTAACCACAAGCTCGTCGTGGAGAACCTCATGATGGCGCCCATGGATTTGCTGGGCATGTCGAAGCAGGATGCCTACGATCAGGCGCTGGATCTGCTGAAGAAGGTCGGTTTGAAGGACAAGGCGCTCAGCTGGCCGAGCGAGCTGTCCGGCGGGCAGCGCCAGCGCGTGGCCATCGCGCGCGGGCTGGCCATGAAGCCGAAGATCCTGTTGTTCGACGAGCCCACGAGCGCGCTCGACCCGCAGATGGTTTCAGAAGTGCTCTCCGTCATCACGGACCTCGCCGAACAGGGGCTCACGATGCTCGTGGTCACGCACGAGATGCGCTTCGCCCGCGACGCGAGCTCCCGCGTGTTCTACATGGACCAGGGCGAGCTCTGGGAATCGGGCACGCCGAAGCAGATTTTCGAGAACCCCCAGCGCCAGGAGACGCGCGACTTCATATTCCGCGTACGCAGCTGGAACTGGGAGATACGCAACGTCGACTATGATTACTATGCCATGGTGTCCTCGCTCCAGGCGTTCTGTGCGCGCCAGTTCCTTGGTCGGCACATCTCGCTTGCGTGCGAGCTCGTGATCGAAGAAGTAACAGATTCGCTCCTCATCCAGGCAGCTGAAAGGCACGGAATCGCCGACCCGCGCATCGCCTACGAACTGTCCATCGGCGAAGGCGGCGAACAGGCGAACCTGCGCGTCGACCTGCGCGAGCTCGTCGCGTCCGGCGTAAGCGGCGACGAGATCGAGTCGCATGCCGACGACGTGACAAAGCAGGTCTTGGGCGGCACGATCTCGCAGCAAAGCATGGATGAGTCGGGGATGCTCCGCCTCGTGATCGGGTAAGCAGCGCGCCTCGACGGCGCTTGCGCGAAAAGAGTGACGCCGCTCCACGGGGGCAAAACTGGGGCCTGACCCCAATTTGCCCAATTTGCCCGCAGACGATAATCCTCGTAGTGCATGCTCTTGAGCTTGCCGCCGTGGCGCAACGGCGTCGCATCCTGTGGCATTGGAAGTGTCATATAGTAAGTTTCAGAACACATGCTAAAGTAAAGATTCGAGTAAATGCAGGTGTGCGGGTTTTCTTCAGTCGAAGGTCCGTGCTCTGAGCGGCAAACGCACTAGTTGAAAGTAAGGTTGAATCGTGATTGAAGTACGCGGCATCGGCAAAAGCTATCCAAAAGAGGGGGGCACGGCACTTTCCGACGTGTCGGCAGTGTTCGGCAATCGCGGCCTCGTCGCGGTCTGCGGGCCGGCGGCCAGCGGGAAGACCACGCTGCTGAACATCCTGGGAGGGATTGAAGCCCCCGACTCCGGCGACCTGTTCGTCGATGGGAAGCCGGCGCGCAGGTTCAGCGAGGGAAATTGGAACGAATACCGCAACGCGCGCGTCGGGTTCGTGTTCCAAAACCCGGTACTCGTCGAGCATCGCACCGTGCTCGAGAACATCGCGTTGGCGCCCACGATTGCAGGCTTTGGGCGCAGCGAGAGCCGCGAGCGGGCGCTCGAAGCGCTTCGCAGCCTGGGGATAGAAAGCTGCGCATCGAAGAAGCCCTCAAGCCTTTCGGGCGCCCAGCAGCGGCTCGCGGCCGTTGCCCGCGTCCTGGCGAAAGACCCCAGCATCCTGCTCGTCGACGAGCCGACGTGCGGGCTCGACAAGAGCTCTGCGGAAACGGTGATGGGCGCTCTCGAGCGTGCTGCTCAAAACCGACTCGTAGTTTTGGCCACAAACGACGAGGAACTGGCGGCGCGCCACGCGAGCCGTATCATAAGCCTTGTAGACGGCAAGGTGACCAGCGACGAAGCCGTAGGTGCAAGCACGGTCGCCGGGCTGGCCAGCGCAGGTTCCGAGCAACCTTCAGACGAGTACACCGCCGATTCCGGCTCTCGCAAGAGGTCGCGCCGGAGCATGCCCTTTTCCACGGCGATGTCGTATTCGATTCGCAACATTTCCGCGAAGAAGGGGCGGGCGATTCTCACGGCCATCGCGTCGGCCATAAGCATGATCGGTATCGCGTCCATCGTGGCGCTCGGCGGCGGCGCGAACAATTTCATCAACAATTTAGAGGAAGCTTCGATCGCGACCGACCCTATCGTCGTCGGGAAATCGAATCTCGACCTCACGGCCTTGCTCGGTAGCGACACCATGAAAAAGCTCAGTTCCCAGAGCGCGGCTGAAGAGGAGAGCTCGCCGACTGCGGGCGCTGCAAAGGTGAACACCCTCGAGGGCTCTATCGGAGAATTGTCGACGATGCTCGCGGAGACGGTTTCGCACATTCGCGACAACGACCTGGTCGGTTTCAAGCAATTCGTCGATTCCAATTCGGATGGCATCATGAATTACGTCGACACCGTGAGATACGACTACGGCGTAGCGCCCCTCGTGTACAACGGCGACACGTCGCACGGCATCGAACAGCTGAATCCCACGTCGCTCTCGGAAATGCTCACGCGCAGGGCCAACTCGACCGCCAGTTCCCTTAACAGTTTCGGCGGGTTCCACGAGATGGTCGACGACCAGGGCATACTCAACGAGCAGATGGACATCGTTTCCGGCACCTGGCCGAAAAGCTACGACGAATGCGTGATCGTGCTCGACGAAAACGGTGGAATCAGCGACCTCACGCTCTATTACATAGGGCTCTACGACCACGATGCGGTCGACAGGGCCCTGAACGCGGCGCTGAGCGGCGATAGCATCGATCTTCCAGAGAGCCCCTCCGAACTGTCCTACGACCAGCTCATGAACGCGAACTTCGTGGTCCTGCCCCGCGTGAGCCTGTATCAGAAGAACACGGCGCGGGGCACATGGGCCGACAAGTCGAACGATGAAGACTACATGGCCGAGAAGATCGCGCAGGACGGCATTAAGCTGAAGGTAACCGGCATCGTGCAACCGAAGAAGGACGTGCTTTCCCCGCTTTTGTCCGAAGGGGTTGCATACAGGCCTGAGCTTGCCAATCGCCTTGTCGAGATCTCTGCGCAAAGCGAGATCACTAAAGAGCAGATCGCGAACCCAGACGTCGACGTGTTCACGAAGAAGAGCTTCGAGGATCTGAGGGTGCACCCGGCGGGCAATCTCGACCTGGAGAATATCATTACCGTGAACGAAGCGGCGATCGGGCGTTTGCTCGGCATGTTCGAGGGCGGGGACGAGGACGAAGACGACTCCGGCGACAAAGAACTCGAGCTGCTTTGGGCCGATCTCTCGAAGATCGACTGGTCGCAATTCGAAATCGATGCGCGCGACGTTCTCGATGCCGTGAACGAGCAGCGGGTCTACGATGCGATCGCGCTCGCCTCGATGCTCGACCCCGAAGAATCGGGTTTGCAGCTGTCCGCCGAGAAACAAGCCGAGGTGAGCGCGCTCACCGGAGACATGGTCGCCAACTTCACGGTCTATGCGATCGATCAGGGCGCTACGGCCGAGGACCTGCACAACCCAGACAAGGTCGCTCGGTATTGGAAGAACTACCTGAAGACCGACGAGGGCAAGTGGCAGATGGCCGAGATCGACCTTCTCGTCGGCCAAGGTTACGGCGATGTCGTGCGCGGGCAGATCGAGGAATACCTGACGGGCGTTTACGCCGAGGTCCTCATCGACGAGGCCGCCGCCGAAATCATCGAGCAGTCATTGAACGAGATCGCGAAGCAGATCGGGAAGGAGCTCGAGCGCGAGCTTCCGGCCGTTGCCGAAAAGCTCGGCAAGGAACTCGAAGCGGCCATACTCAGCGAGCTCGACCGAATCCTCGTCGAGGTGGAACAGGGGGCCACTGCGGTTGGGAACGAGCTAGCCAACGTGATTCAGATCAACATGACCGAAGAAGACCTCGTCGCGTTCCTCAACAACCTGACCGACTCTTCCGAGATAGGCTATGACAACAACATGGCCAAGCTCGGCTATGCCGACATGAACAAGCCGCTTTCGATGAGCATCTACCCGAAAGACCTTGCCGCGAAGGAGAAAGTGATCGAGATCATCACGTCCTACAACGAGCGCATGGAAAACGCGGGCATGCACGACCGCACCATCATTTACAACAACACTTCAGGCGATACCTCTGAAATGTTGTCTGGCATTGTGGGCGTCGTGGGCTTGGCACTGATCGCCCTCATCGGCATCTCGCTCGTCGTCGGATCCATCATGTTGGCGCTTATCACCTACACCGGCATTGCCGAGCGGCGTCGCGAAATGGGTCTACTGCGTTCCCTCGGCGCATCTCGAGGCGACCTCATGGCCATGTTCAACGTGGAAACGCTCGTGGTTGGCTTACTCTCGGGTGCGATAGCGGTGGGCGTGGTTCTCGCGGTGTCGGCGGGCGTGAACGGCGCGTTGGCTGCAAGTACCGGCGGTATGCAAGTCATGGCGCTGCCTCCCGCGATAATAGCCGGGCTCATCGCGCTGTCGGGCGTGTTGCCGCTGCTCGCCGGCCTTATACCGTCTCTCGTCATGTCGTTCAAGAACCCCGCCAAGTTCCTGCGGGGCTAACGGGCGTCACGGGTCGCGGCGCGGCGTGCTTCTTTAAGGTCATGATGAATAAATCATTCCGGCCCAGATTCCGCATGGCGGCGCACTTCGCCTTCAAACCTCATTTGCCCACGTCAGTGGGCGCATTCGGTTTTCGGGCGAATCGCGCTCGCCCTGCGAAATCTGGCCTCGAAAGCATTTATTCATCATGACCTTAAGGTATCGACACCGACACCCTGGTGCCGCCGCCCTCGCGGGGCGCGATGTCGAGCGTGCCGCCGCACATCATCGCGAGTCGCTGCCGGATGTTCGCCAATGTGGTCTGCGGGTTGTCGGCGACTGCGGGGTCGAAACCGGGGCCGTTGTCCTCCACGACGATCTCGTTGCCCGCCTCCGTCTTCTGCGTTCGAATGAGGATGCGCAACGGTACGGTGTCGGGGCTCATGCCGTGCTTCACGGCGTTCTCGGCAAGGGGCTGCAGCGTGAGCGGCGGCACGGCGAACTGGGTGTGCGGCGTGTCGAACTCAACGGCGACCTTGCTTCCGAACTGGGCTTGCTCTACGGCAAGGTACGCGCGGGTGTGCTCGAGTTCCTCGGCGAAAGGTATGGCCTCGTCTTTGGCGATGGCGTTGAAGTTCCGGCGCAGGTAGGTGTTGAAATCCATTGTGACCCTTTGGGCGGCTTTAGGATCCTGTTCGCAAAGGTGGTAGATACTCGTCATGGTGTTGTGGATGAAATGGGGCCGCATCTGCAGCACTGCTATTTTGGAACGCTGACGAGCGGTTTCTTTCTGAAGGCGCATGAACTTCTCGATCTGTTCCGACACCACAATGATGAACATGGAAAGCGCCGAGACGCTCATGCTCAGGTCTAAGAGCAAGAAGGCAGAGGTGAAAATCTGGACGAGCAGGGCTGCCGTGAGCGGGAGCAAGAACGCCAGGAAAGCATAGAGGCTTTTCTTAGTCAGCTTGCTTCGCCTGCGGATCACGCCTGCCAGGCTCAGGGCCATGATCGTAGCCAGGGGGAGTATCAGCGCCGGGTACCAATGGCCGTAGCTGATCTGGCTTTCGGGTGTGTAGTAATAGAAGAGTGTGGTGAACTGGGCGATTGCCAGCAAAACGAAATACACGGCCCACAAGACGAGTACGGCGCGGAAAAGCGCGCTCTTGCGGAAGTCCTCCCCACAGCAATGCAGAAGGTACGCCGTTGGCATGAGAATGAGGACGGAGGGGAACAATGAATCCAGATAAGCCGCCACTCTTATTACGAGGCTCATGGACGGATTGCCGTAAGCGATGTACTCTGCAAAAGACGCGCCCACGCTCACCAGGAGTATGGCGAAGAAGCACATGAAGAAGCGCTTGTCCCACCGGTCCATACCGGGCATGGCGACGGAAAGCCCGAACCCGAGCGCGCCGATAAGCATCAAGGCGCCGATTGCGCAGGATTGCAGCATGTCCAGCAAATATGCGCTCATTCCGCCGAGCTCCGCCGTGGGAACGGGTGCCGCAGATTCGCGAGCTGGGCGCGGATACCCTCTGGCGTAATGGGCTTGAGCATGAAGCCGCTCGCGCCGGTGTCCCATGCGTCAAGGGCGTAATCGGCGTAGGCGGTCAGGAACACCACGTTCGTGCGCGGGTTTATATCGAGCAGCGCGCGGCACAGGTCGAGCCCGCTCTCGTCGCCCAGTTCGATGTCCAGAAAGGCGAGCGACACCCGGTTGCTCTTCGCATATTCGACAGCTTCTGCGGGCCAGCTGAAACCCGCAACCACGGCATCGGGCATGACTTCTTTCAGGGCGGACAAGCCTCCGGTCAGGATCACCTCCCTGTCCTCCACCATGATGACGTTGGGCACATCGTCGCCCTCTGCAGCGGCGCCGAGCAACGTGCCCGTATCCACGCCGAGGCTTCGGGCGAGCTGGGATATCATCGTGGCGTCTGGCAAACGGCTGCCTTTTTCCCAGCGGGCAACGGTCGACTGCGTGACGTACACGCGCTTGGCGAGCTCGCGCTGCGAGAGGCCTCTTTCGGTTCTCAGTTTCCTGAGGGTTTCTGCGAACGTCATGCTCATCCCCACGATACTTCGTCGACGAATCGTAACTTCAACCAAGGAACGCGTGCTCATAGCCCCTACGAAGACCATTCCGCTTGCTTTCGGAACGCTCCAGGCGCTTAGGGAAACGCGTCTTTACCGCCACCGTGTGACGCTTCTCGTCAGACGCGGTCTGTCGTTTTTGGGTGGCGCTCGCTGTGCCGCATGCCTCCCTCGAATAATGACAGATCGTGTCTGACGAGAAGCGTCACGCCGCGCGCGGGTTGTGGGCAAAGACGCGTTTCCCTTGCCAAGATAGCATTATCGCGCGAAGCAGTAAAAGCAAACCTCGGCTCGAATAGCATGATGACGTTCTGGAATCGCCCCTTGTTTTTGTTGCTGAGCACGGTAAAGCTGAAATTACGGGAAAGCGGTGATAGAGAAAGGGGTCCTATATGAAGCAGACGCTCATCCTCGGCAACATCATCACTATGGACGAAAAGAGGCCAACCGCCCAGGCGGCGCTGGTCAAAGACGGCGTGTTCGCTTTCATCGGAGGTGCGGAGGAAGCCAAGGAGCTCGCCGGCGCAGATGTGCGGGTGCTCGACTACGGCGACAACTTCATCTATCCCGGCTTCCTCGAGTCCCACTCCCATGGCTATTTGGCCGGCGACCGCGCCATCGGGCAGGCGGATCTCACGAAGGCCGGCCTCACGACCGATTACGCAAAGTACCGCGAAATCATAAAGGAATTCATCGCGAAGAACCCGCAGCGCGAGGTTTACATGGCTGCAGGGTGGATCGAAAACGACGAATACGTCACCAAGGCGTACCTCGACGAGATCTGCCCGGACAAGCCGCTGATCATGAACACCGGCGGCGGGCATTCCATGCTGCTCAACTCGAAGGCGCTGGAATGGGCCGGCATCGACAAGGCGTACGCCGAGAAATACGGCCCCGCCGAGGTGCATGTCGACGAAAACGGCGAACCAGACGGCTACATCTGCGAGACGCCCGTGTTCGAAGTCATGCCCAAGGTACCCAAGACCCTCGAGGACGCCAAGAACTACCTGCTGGCATGGCAGGACATCGCCCTTGAAAACGGCTACACCGGCGCCGCCGACGCCGGCGTGGAGATCGTCTACCCTGAGGCCACGCAGGCGTATTACGAGCTGGAGCAGGAAGGGAAGCTCAAGCTGCGCACCTATGCTTACCTGAAAGTCGCCGAAAACGCCGAGGACCCGAAGGGCGAGATCGCCCGCGCTGTCGCGGACCGCGCGAAATACAGCAACGAGTACTTCCACGTCGTCGGCGTGAAGACCTTCCTCGACGGCGTGGTCGAGGCGCATACGGGATGGCAGATCGACGAGTATCTCGACCAGCCCGGCTACTACGGCCTTGAGCGCTTCAACAAGCACGACAAGATGGTGGAGCTCATCTGCGCAGCCGACGCGGAGGGCCTTTCCGTCCATGTCCACTCGGTTGGCAACGGCGCGACGCGCTTCATGCTCGATTGCGTCGAGGAAGCGGAGAAGATCACCGGCGACATGGACCAGCGCAACGTCATGGCGCATCTGCAGTTCGTCACCGACGAGGACGTCCGCCGCATGGGCGCCACCGGCACCGTGCCGGCGGTTCCGCCGCTCTGGGCGGGAAAGGATCCCGACACGTATCGGCTGGAAGTCAGCTATGTCGGCCAGGAGATGGCGGACAAGGCCTATCCCATAAAGTCTTTCTTCGACGCAGGCGCGAACGTGGTCTTCCATTCGGATTACCCGGTCTCTCCGTCGATCAGCGTTCCCGACAGCTTCTACATGGCCGAAACGCGCGCGTTTCCGGCGTCGTACGGCTACGGCGACGGCACCGAGCGCTGGATCGAGGAAGCGATCACCCGCGAGCAGTCCTTGCGTGCGCTGACCATAAACGTGGCGCATGCGTGGCACCAGGAGCACCGCCTGGGCTCGATCGAGTTCGGCAAGGTCGCCAACATGACGGTGAGCGACTGCGACTTCCTGCACGACGACGTGGAGAAGGTCACGCAAGCGAAGGTCGTCGCAACCATCGTAGACGGCGAAGAAGCCTACAAGGCATAAGGCGCACCGCCTGCGAAGCTTAAGGCAACCACGATACGAGGGGGGCGTGGGAGAGGAACCTGCGTCCCCGAGAAAGGAGAGCATCATGGCATTGAAGCCGAAACTCGTAACGCAGGAAATGGTGAAGGACCTGGCCATGAGCCTGAAAGAGGG
>JAFUBE010000984.1 GCA_017460365.1 Eggerthellaceae bacterium | reverse complement strand
TCCTATCATTTTCTCTATTATCCAATAAAACTTGGGAACAGCGTAAGCTGGGCGAGCTGGGAACGACCTATGGGGGATTGACCGGCAAGTCAAAGGATGACTTTGGACACGGGGAGGCTAGATTCGTTCCGTACACCAACGTCTTCGACAATCCGGTTGCGGATCCCTCGCGTCTCGGAATGGTCGAGATCGATTCGAGCCAGAACGAGGTTCGTTACGGTGACGCCCTCTTCACGGTATCATCAGAGACGCCGGAGGAAGTCGGCATGTCCTCGGTTTGGCTCTCTGACCTCGACAATCTTTACCTGAACAGCTTCTGCTTCGGATACAGGCAGGACGGCAGCTTTGACTCTTACTGCCTTGCATACATGCTGAGGTCGAAGTCGGTACGAGAGAACATTGAGCTCCTAGCTCAAGGGATCTCGCGCTTCAACATCTCTAAGGGCAAGGTGATGGAGGTTGAGGTTCCTATTCCAGTCATGGACGAACAGAGGCAAATTGGTGCCCTGCTCAGCAATTTCGACAACCTCATCACCCTTCATCAGCGTGAGCCTTGTAGTGTGTTTAGATGAGACTCGACAACGACCGCATTACCAGGTCGATATCTTTATTATCGAGTTCTTGAATAATGTGCAGATAGGTCTTCTGCGAGGTGTTCATGCTGGCATGACCAAGACGTCGAGCCACACTAGCTATGGACACTCCTGCAAATAGAAGCAATGACGCGTGCGTGTGCCGCAGTCCGTGGATGGTGATAACGGGCACCGCTGCCTTCGCACAATGTCGCGCAAGAATATCGTTAGCCGTCGAGTTATAGACTTTCCCTGACACGAAGATTGGCTCTCCTGCAGGTAAATCTTTGACCAGCTCGGAGAATTGAATCAGCATCTGCCAGTCTAGCTGGACTTTCCTTACGGACGATTGGTTCTTCGTCGGAACAAAGCCGCCCCCCTCTTTGTAGTTCCACGTTTTGTTAATCGAAAGAGTCTGCCTAGAGAAGTCGAAGTCCTCCGGCGTTACTGCAAGCGCCTCCGAGAACCTGACCCCTGTCTTTGCAATGAGAAGGATGAGCCAATCCCAAGACACGCCTTTGTCCAGCTCCAACTCGGCAAGGAGCTTCTGCAGCTCGAACTGGTTCAGGTACTTGGTCTTTTTTGTCTTTGGCGCCTTGCCTTTTACGATTGCCTTCCTGGTAGGGTCTTTTGCAATAAGGCCCTCGTCGACAGCATCCAGAATCGACCCTTTGAGTAGATGGTGGAAGTCCATCGTGGTCTGCTTCTCGTGGCCTTCCGCGTAGCCGTTAAGCAGTTTTTGGTATTCGGTTCTATCCAGACCCGCAAGGCGAAGGGATGGCGCGAGCTTCGCCAGCCCTTGCTCAGCGAGGTAATACTTACGCAGTGTTACATTTCTAACTGCGCCCTCTTTGTACACTGAAATCCAGTGTGAGTAATAGTCTTTGAATAAAGTGTCCTGATTGATTGCTTCTCGTTCCATGATTAGCCTCCTGTGTTAGTGCATTTATGGCCCACGCTGATGAAGGGTGATGAGGTTATCGAGGGATGAGAAGAGGGCGCCAATTCGGCGCTGCTCCTCCAGTTTCGTCGGCGCAACGAACTCAGTGTCACCGAGAATGCCTGTGTTGATAGAAGCCATCGTTAATCCAACAGCTCGTTCAACTATTGAATTTCGAACTCTGTCCGTTCCAAGCTCGTAGTGTAGGTAAGTTGAATCGATGCTTTCGTTGGGGCGAACTCTAAGCACGCGTCCCGAAAAAAGCCATCCAACCTGCTCGTTTTTCACCTCAGCATTCAAGTCGACCGAGCCGACGCGAGAGAAGACGATGTCATGCAGCCGCAGCGAATACTGGCTCAGACGCTGGATATCTAAGTCGCTTACTTGAGGAATTCCATCACCTGTTAGAGGCAAATCGCCGCTCTTAAAATGCTCGGTCGTCACGATAGGTGTTCCTGAAGCCACGTAGTCCTCAGCGTGGAGAGTGCTGCCGAATGGGCCAGTTTTGATGTCGAATTCCCCCAACTTACGCTGTTCCCAAGTTGACGAAGGATAATTACAAATCGAAACCGCCCGAAAGTATGAACTTACGCAGCAACTCATCGACCATCATGCCAACTCTGTATATGGGAACATCTTCGCCCGTCTGCGCCGAGAAGTACTGCTTTGCTCTTTCGCTATCGACAGATTCCTTCAGTGCGTCGAATCGGCCGTACTCGTTAATGTTGCTCTCTGTCACGTGATAGCTCATGAGCGTCCTAAGCTTGCCCTCGTCTACCCCGATAGCTTCGGATATCGCTTTGAACTGCGCATTCTTGCCCCGGCGCTGGAACTCGTTGATGTAGTCCATGAAGGTCATCCCTTCGCGGACATCAAGCTCTCCTCTTTCTGCGGCATGGATGACGCTTTCCGCATAGCCCTGCTGCTCCTGGTCTAGCGTAGCAAAGGAGCCATGGAGGTCAGCCAGTGCCGCATCGAGCTCTGCTCCGCCTGTGTCAAGCTGCCTGAGCCACTTCTGGAAGTTCTCGTTCATATAGTCTGTGTCAATGCGCCCTGTATCAATCTCGGTAAGGTAGCCGTGGATGTCGAAGGGCACGCTCCCGCCCGTGCCCGTGCCGCCCGGCTGGAAAAGCTCCTTGTATCGCAGGGCGAGCACCAGGTAGGTGTTCTCGTCGAACGCCAACTGCGCCGTAGTGTCGTCTTCTTCGTGCTCGAACTCGTATTCGAGCTTGTCCCAGACAAAACCTTGAACCTTCGCAGCCTCCAGGTAGTCCGAAAGCTCCTTGAAGAGCTTCGCGAACTTCGCGCACGACGCCTGCGTCTCGGGAATCCGCTCGAAGTTCTCGACGCCGGCCGACTCGAACACGTTTCTTATCTGCTCGAAGCTGTAGTTGAGGAACTCGATGTTCTTCTCGAGCTTCTGGGCGAAGAGCCCAAACGGCCTGTCGCCAGAATACAGCTTCACGGCAGCCTCGACGTTCTTCTCCATGGTGTGCGGACGCCTGTAGTACCTAATGACGCCGAACTGCTTCTCCGGGCCAAACAGGCGGTTCGTGCGAGAAAACGCCTGAATGAGGTATTCGTATTCGAGCACCTTGTCCAGGTACAGCGTGTTTATCCACTTGGAGTCGAAGCCTGTGAGCATCTGGTCGACGACGATCAGGAGGTCGATCTGCTCTCCCGGCTTTAAGTTGGTATAGGGCCTCTTGTGGGCGAGGCGGCAGGCCGCATCCTTCTTGAACTGCCCGTGCTGGGCGATCGTGTAGTCCTTCCCGAAAAGCCCGTTGTAGCCTTCAAGGACTTCGAGAAGGCTTTCCTCCTTGAGCTTGAAGCCCCCGTCCTCGTCGATGCTCGGGTCGAACAGCGCCGTCACGTTCAGGTCCGGCGCCGCCTTGCGGAACATGCGGTAGTACGTTGTCGCCTCGGGTATGGAGCTCGTGGCCAGTATCGCGTGGAACTTTCCTCCCCTCGACAGCGTCATCCAGCCCTCCAGGATGTCCTGCACGACCATGTTGAAATGCTCGGGGTTGCCCATGCCGTCCGTGCCGCGGTATTGGCTGTTCGGCAGGTAGTCCTCTACTCCCCGGACGCGCTGGCCGTCGGGCCTTGAGTAGCCGGCCATGGGCACCTGGCCCTTGTCCATGAAGCGCAGGTAGACCTCCTTCTTTGCGGGGTCTGCTAGCGCCTCCTCCACGCTTTCCGCCTTGGCCTGGTGCAGGGCCACCACCTCGCGGACGTCGCGGTCCTTGAAGGTGAGCACCTTGTAGGGGTCGAAGCCGAGGACGTTTCCGTCGCGGATGCCGTCTGCGATGCTGTAGCGGTGGATCTCGTCCCCGAACACGTCGGTCGTCGTGTTGAGCTTCTTCTGGTTCTCGAGCTGGATAGGCGTGCCGGTGAAGCCGAAGAACATAGCACACGGGAAGGCCGTCCGGATCGTCTGCATCATCTCGCCGAAGGTGGAGCGATGGCATTCGTCGACGATGAACACAATCCTCTTCGAGCGCATCCTCTCCAAGTCCGCCGCTGAAAGACCCTCGGCGTCCGCGTGGATGTTGCTCATCTTCTGTATCGACGTGACGATGAGGGCGTCTGCAGGGTCGCCGCTCGTCAGCTTCGTCTTCAACACGTCGGTGTTCTCCGTCGCCTGCACGCTCTGCGAGTCGTCCGCGAAATTGCGATACTCGTCGAGCGACTGGGTTCCAAGCTCGATCCTGTCAACGAGGAACACCACCTTGTCCGCATCCTTGGACGCCGCTATGAGCTGGGCGCTCTTGAAGCTCGTCATGGTCTTGCCGGAGCCGGTGGTGTGCCAGATGTGCCCGCCGCGGGATCCCCTCTCGTCCCACTTCGCGTTGCGCACGCGGTGCGAGATGCCGGATGCAGCGAAGTACTGATAGCTTCGCATGACCTTGAGCGTGTTGTCCTTGCCGTCGGCCACGGTGTAGAACCCAACCAGCTGGTGTGCCATGGGGATGTTGAGAAGGTCGCTCACGACCTTCTTCCAGGAGTCCACGGGCTCGTTGTTGAAGTCCGCCCAATGGAACCGGTAGAGCGAGAAGTTCCCGCCCGTCCCGGGGTTGGCGAAGTAGACCGTCTCGTCGGGTGTCATGGCCACGAACACCTGGACCAAGGAGAAGATGCCGGTGAACACGCCCTCGTGAGAGTATCTTTCGATCTGGTTGCAAGCC
>JAFUBE010000983.1 GCA_017460365.1 Eggerthellaceae bacterium | reverse complement strand
CTAAATCACGGTTTTGTTCCCAGCGAAACGATAAAGGGGGTTTTCGAATCCATAGAATCCGACGGATTTCATAAGGTGGTCGCACTTGATAAGCGTCCAGGCACAAATGCAGACGTCTATTTCGCCGATTACGACGGCGAGCGTTGGTACGTGAAATTCTTCGTCGACGAAGACGGCATGAGCAGCATCGTCGACATATGGTCATGCCGAATCGACGGATTTCCGGCCTAGAAAAGGAGAGAAGAATGCGCTGCATCGAATGCGGAGCTACGCTTGATGTGACAAGCGAGCCAATCGATATGGAGTTTAGAGGGGAAAACCTTACAATTCGCGGCGTCGAGCATTATAAGTGCCCCGATTGCGGCGAGATTGCCTTTGATTCAGCAATGGACTCGTCTTACGAGCGAGAAGTGGACAGCGAGTATAGACGCAGGTGCGGATTGCTATCGCCTCAGGAAATCAGATCGTTCCGCAACGATTTAGGCTTAACCCAAGAACAGTTTCAGATTCTATTGGGGGTTGGCAAACTATCCGTCTGCCGATGGGAGACGGGAAGGCTGGCTCAATCGAAAACCGTAGACAACCTGATTAGGGCTTACAAAAGCTGCCCGCGTCTCGTAAGCGAAGCACTCGAAAGGACCGAGCTGAGCCGCACCTCTCGAGCTGTGGTTTCCGCTAAACCTATGGAATGCGCCTCTTTGAGCGAATACGCGAACCATTCCATGAAAGAAAGGGCGCTGCCGCCCGCAAACCATGTCGCCGTCGTTGCAACATCAATGACGGCCGATGGAGCCACACCCCAGCCATTTCCAGAAGCGTATTTGCCAGGAATCGCGAAAAAGCCTTCCGATAGATTAGAGGTTGTCGCATGAGCAAAGAATTCCTATCGCCATTCCAATCAGTTGATTCATGGGTTGAGGCGGTTTCGTTCGAGGTTTTCGACAGCTCGCTCCCCGAACACTCATCCACGATCTCTCTCGGTCATTCCTTCGACGACAACGAGTTCGACCAGGACGGAATGCGAGCCGTAAAAGGAAGCATTACGGTCGAGTGCAAGTGGCAAGATGCCGATGGCAAGATCATCTGCCAGGGCGCGTGCACAATCGGAGGCGCGGTAGCCGTATACAAATCTGCGATTGGCGCAGATTGTTCCAATAGCGAATTGGGATTGCTGTTGCGTGCAAACCTTTTGTCGATTCTGTACGGAAAGGCCCGAAACACGCTCGAGTTGCTGTCTTCGAATTCGAAAGCAGGCAAGAGGAAGCTCCCCTTGATTGCCCCGTTCGAATACCTTGGCCTTCAGGATTCCCCAGAAGAATAGCGATTCCGGAAGGATGCCGCCCGGCACAGGCGGCCTTCTTCGTGCAGGATTGTGCGCTGGGCGCCTGCGGGCCGGGGCGCAGTTCGCGGTACAGGATGCGGGGCGTTCCGACTACACAGGAGCCATGCCGCGAATGGCCGAGAGCGCTTCGGCGCATTGTTCTTCGATCGTCGCGACGATTTCGGCGCGGTAGGATTCCCTGCTCATAAGCTCATCCGCGAAACGGGGAGCAGCAAAGAAGCCTAAGTGAACACTGATTAGATCCTTCGTTCCGTAGGGGCGATCCCCTGATTGCCCGCTCTACCAGGGCAGACGGGCGATCAGGAGATCGCCCCTACAAATAAATCAGTGCTTACCTAATCCCTTCACCCAATCTTTCGGAACGCATCTCGAAAGATTGGGGATAGCGTATTTGAAAGCAGCTTCGCCATTGAAGGATAATCTGCATCATCTATGGCTATAATGATGCAGAAAAGCATTCCATGATGCAGAATAGGAAGGGTGTATGCGGAGCTTCTCTTTCAGTCAAGCATCCAGCGTTCTCCAGGATCCCTCGTTCGTGCGAAACCTCGCCGCACTGTACGAGCACAAGGGCAAACAGGCGCTCTATTTGGAGGCGCGTCCGGACGTCTTGGAATCGCTGTGCGAATTCGCCAAGATACAGAGCACCGACGCATCGAACCGCATCGAGGGGATCTTCACGTCCAAGAAGCGCTTGAATGAAATCGTGGCGAACCGCGCGCAGCCAAATAACCGTGACGAGCAGGAGATTGCGGGATACAGGGACGTGCTTGCCCTGATCCACGAAAGCCACGATTACATCGACGTCACGCCAAACGTCATCCTCCAGCTGCACTCGATGCTCCATCGCCATTCGGGTCATGCGTTTGCCGGACGCTGGAAGGATGGCGATAACGCCATTGTGGAGAGGGCGGCTGACGGATCCGAGCGCGTGAGGTTTCGCCCCGTTCCCGCAGTGGCCACCCCGCATGCGATGGAAGAGCTGTGCGCCGAATACAACCGTGCCGTGAGCGAGGGGGTTCTCGACCCGCTGGTCCTCATCCCCCGCTTCATCCTGGACTTCACGTGCATACACCCGTTCACTGACGGCAACGGGCGCATGAGCAGGCTGCTCACGCTGCTTCTCCTGTACCGCGCCGGCTTCGTCGTGGGCAAGTACGTAAGCATCGAGGGCGAGATCAGCCGGACGAAGGACACATACTACGATGCCCTGCGGCAAAGTTCTGCCGGATGGGACGAAGGGAGGAACGACTACGCCCCCTTCACGAGATACACGCTGGGCGTCATGCTGGCCGCGTACAAGGATTTCGAGTCGCGCGTCGAAAGCGTCACCGGTGCCGCCATGAGCAAGCCGAAGCGCATCGAGAAGGTGCTGTCCGGCAAGCTCGGCAAGGTCACAAAGGCGGACATCGTGCGCGAGTGCCCGGACATCTCCTTGACGACTATCGAGAGGACGCTTCACGGCCTCCTGACGCAGGGCAGGATCGAGAAGGTCGGCGCCGGTCGTTCGACTGGCTATGTGTGGAAGGGGGTAGCGCGTGGCAGTTTGTTCAGTCGACGTGCATGGCCGATTGGCGTAGTGGCTCAATGCGCCGCGCACCAGAAAAGAAGGGCAAGGGCGGTGATCGGCATCGGCCCCACAATGCGCACCATGATGGAAAGGGGGTGCGCATGACGGAGGCAAGGACATCACCCTTCTTCGCCAGATTCCAGAGCTGCGAATTTCTCCTTCATGGTGGGGTTTTTCCGCGTGAGCTTCTTCACCGTGAGGTCTTCGAGCTTCTTGTTGGCGCGCCCGAGATGCGTTTCGGTCATCACGAGCTTCTCGCGAGCCTTCTGCAAATCTGCAATCGCCTTGTCGATCGCCTTGATGGCGTCTTCGAAACGTGCCGATGCGTCGCCGAAGTTCTTGAAGAAGCCCTCCTTGAAACGATCGAGATCCCGTTCGAAATTCGTGATATCGAGCTCCTGTTGACGCACGAGCGCAAGCTCCCTCTTGTATTCGAGAGAGCCAAGCGACGCGTTCCGCAGAAGCGAGATGATCGGGATGAAGAACTGCGGGCGAATAACGTACATCTTCTCGTAACGATGCGACACGTCCACTATGCCTTCGTTGTACAGCTCGTTTTCTGGTTCGAGCAGCGATACGAGAATGGCGTATTCGCACCCTTTCTTGATGCGGTCCTTGTCGAGCTTGGCGAAATGATCCTCGTTGCGCTTCTTGCGCGAATTCGAATCCTCGATGTTTTTCATCTCGAACATAATCGAGATGATTTCGTTTCCGTATTCGTCTTCCTCCCGGAATATGAAATCGCCTTTCGTGCCCTGCGTAGAATCGGTGTCCCTTTCGAAATAGGCGTTCGGGAATGCCATTGCGCGAATGCGGTCGAATTCGTATTGGCAATGCTGCTCGAGCGACTCGCCCACCCTCTTTGTCGAAAGCCGCGACTTCATGTCTTTCAGCCGTTCGATTGCCTCCTTCTGGAAATCGCTCATCGTTTCCATGCT
>JAFUBE010000982.1 GCA_017460365.1 Eggerthellaceae bacterium | reverse complement strand
TGTTTTGATGTGAATGTTAAATATGAAGTTGAAGTTGGCGAAGCGGAGCCTAGCGAACCAGCCGTGTGCGCATCTCATGGTAAGTCGCACTCCAATCCGCGCTGATAGCATTGGCCTCTTCCGCGCGAAGGTTTGGAAACTCCCGCGCCAGATACGTTGCGGCCAAGACGGTGTTTACCTCGCCCGAATCCCTCAACGCGTCGAGAAATGCGAAGTACTCCGAATCGGGCGCCAGGCTACGCATCCTCGCCCCCGAACGGCTCGCCATCGTCAAAAGCCGCCAGGCGCTCGGCGATGATCTCGGGCGACGGCAATAGACCCCGCAGCTCCTCCGGAAGCGCCCTGCTCAGGTTGTAAGTGGAGACGCCTATCGGGGCGGCCGAGTTCCGGAGTGCGTATTCCACGTACGTGCGGTCCTTGCTCTTGCAAATGATGATGCCGATGGAGGGGTTCTCGTCGGGAAGGCGGACCTGGTCGTCGAGCGCGGAAAGGTACAGCTGCATCTTGCCCGCGTACTCGGCCTCGAACTCGCCGATCTTCAGCTCCACCGCCACGAGGGACCTCAGGCCCCTGTGGAAAAGCAGCAGGTCGATGTATATGTCCCGCTCCCCAGCGGTCAGGTGGTACTGGTTGCCGACGAACGTGAAGGTGCCGCCCATCTCCGTGAGGAAGTCGCGGATGCGCGAGACGAGCTGCAATTCCAGCTCGTGTTCCGAGTATTCGGGGGAAAGCTCCGCGAAGTCGAACGTGTACTCGTCCTTCACCGCGAGCTTGGCCTGCGCCTGCCGCTCGGGCGGAAGCGTCTCCTCGAAGTTCGTCTGGTTGAGAAGGTAGCGCTCGTAAGCGCCCGCCTCGATGTAGTTGGAAACCAGCCTCTTCGACCAGCCGTAGCGCTTAGCCATGCGCAAGTAGAACTCCCGCTCGAGGTCGTCCTTGCACTTCTCCATGATGGCGATGTTGCTGGCCCACCCAATTTCTCGCACCAGTGGTGCGAGTTTTTCGGAGTCCTTGTAGGTGAGGTAGAAGTTCCTCATACGCCACAGGTTTGCCGCAGAGTACCCCTTCGCCCCGGGGAACCTTCGCTGGAGCTCATCGGAAAGCCCCACGACGACAGACCTGCCCCAGCCCTCTGCCTCCTGTCTGGCGCAGATCATCTCGCCGATAGACCAGTACAGCTCGATGGTGCCGCTGTTCATCAGCTTCAACGTGCGATACTGGCGCTCGTTGATAAGCGTGGCGATCTCCTCGGCAAGCTGCCTGACCTTCGACCTCTCGATTTCTCCCATATCGCCTCCGACCCAAAACTCGCACCGCGGTGCGAGAAATTCGTTTCCGGTAAATGATAGCCCATTGCACAACGCCTAAGCCGAGCCAGGGGATCCGCGAATATTCCAGTCAGCGATTGGAAAATGCCAAAGGTCACGCATCGGAAGCCACCGCCAGCAATGCCGCCGCCTTCTCCTCAGCGACCTCGGGCGATTCCGCATACCACTTGGCGCGGAACTCGGCGACAGACATGGTCACGCCGACCTCAGCCAGATCCTGCTTCTTCTCCTGGTATGTGTCGACGATGATCGAGTCATCGAAAGTGACGCGGATAGCTCCCTCGTGAGGAAGCTCCACGCCGAAGCCGCGAGCGATGTGAAGAAGGGCCCGCGCGACACCGGCGATGGACTGCTCAAGCAAGTGCTCATGCCGCGCGATGTTGCGCATCAACGCGCTATTATCACTGCTCACTTCAGTGGCAGTCTTGATATATCCGGTCGAATCGAAATCGAAATACGTGATGCCGAACCCGCACAGGTCTCCGAGCATCTGCAGCGAGATCCGCAACGCCTCAACCTGGGACGCGGTTCTCAATGCCGGCGCAAACTCCTGTATCGTGTCCTCCGTGCTCATGACCTTGCGGAACACGGTGCAGTCCTGCTTCCCGAATGGGATGGAAATCCTCTTCTTCCCGTCGCGTTCCTTATCGAAAAGCACGTCCGAAAGAAAGACCCTCATCTTGCTCACGTCAACCTCGTTGATCATCGCGTCAAAAGCGAGGTCGACCGCCTGAACTGCATCGATGGCATCTGCGAACACGCTCTGCCCGTAAGGGCTCATGTCCACGCGCGTGTTCTCTGTCGCCGGCTTGACGAGAGAAAACGTCGGGAAGGGGCAGCCGGTATCGTATTCCGCGCAGATACCATCGACATCCATTTCCCGCCCGTCCTCGTCAAAGCAAACCGTCTTGATCACATAGGTGGGGAAAGCATCGGCCGGGAAAGCTTGCGCCACGCCGTCACCATCGGACTTGAAATGCGCTGAAGGTGAAGCTGTGGAAGGTGACGCCCCAGCACGGCCATCGCGGCCGGATGCTTGCGCCGTGCCGTGACCATAGGGTTTTGAAAGTGAAGGTTCTGAAGGCGACGCCGCAGCGCGACCATTGCCAGCCCGCCATTTCGTGGGCGCATGCGAAGATGAAGAATGCGGCGAAAGCCCTGCTCCGTTTGATTGGGAAGGTGAAGATACGCCAGGCCATTCCGCTTTTCCATGGGAAGGTAAACGCGCTGCCGATTTTCCTTTGGAAGATTTGGAAGGCGAAAGCGCCGCCAGGCTCCTCGTTCCCAAGATTCTTGATAATGTGGAAGGCGAAGCTGTGGAAGGTTCCGCCCCGCCATCGTTCCCGAGAAGGTGCATCTGCAACTGGTCCACGGCCTGCCCGCGATAGTACGCCCGCGTGACGAAAGCGCACTCGGTCACCCGTTCCTCATCCCACGAAAGCGGTATAACCATGCGAGCATCGTACCGGCGAATGCGCACATCCTTGTTCCCAGCGTCGATCCAGAGCGCCCAGGCTCCGGTCCCCATGCCGAACGCCCGCACGACGGTCGCCTGGGCGGAGGGGAAGAACCCGGTCTGCTCGAAGTACCCCTGCAGCCAGTCCGTGCAAGCCTGGTCATCGCACACGACTTGCGTCTTGTCGTTGAGGAGGAGAGAGCCCCACTCCCTGCACACGCGCATGGCCGGATGGATCGAGCGCCTGTGAACCTCATAAACGCGCCCGAACCCATCGCTATCCCGGTAATCGTAAAAGCTGCCACAGGCCTGCATCCACTCGTGCCAGGCCCGTATATGGCTCTCCATCGGCTCCAGGGGAAGTTGAAAGCCCATTGCCCGCAAATACTCGCGAACATGCTCCGGCACCCAGTAGTCGACTTCATCGATCTTGCTCATGCACAAGCCTCCGTCTGTTTAGATTTGGAAGGTGTTGAAGGTGAAGATGTGGAAGGTGACGCCACGGCGCAACCATTGCATTCGGAAGAACAATCCTCGCCTCGTTTTCCATGGGAAGGTGAAGGTACCGAAGGCATTGCCATAGCGCAAGCGTTTCATTTGGAACGTGAAAGCATCGACCGTTTTCCATGTGAAAAGATCGCGCCGTACCGCAACCATGTTGAGGGTTTTGAGGGTGAAGAAGCCGAAGGTCACGTCCAGGCGCAACCCTTGGTTTTGGAAGGGGAGGGCTTGGAATGCGAAAGACCATCACGCACCCCTCAACGCATCATCCATGCAGGCATAGCGCACCGCATCGATGCTGTGGTCGTTTCCGTCCGGAATCTCGTCGATCCAGTTGCCCTCCCGGTCGCGCTCGAACTCCTTGAGCGTGAACTCGGCGAAAGTGAGCGGGCATCGCGTCGAGTCGATGACGATCTCGCGCAGCCCCGCCAGCCATTGGTACGAAAGCCGCCGCATCCGAGCCTTGCGGGCCGCGTGAATCCGGATGCCGAGGTCGCGCCGGTACGTCGACATCTGCACCTTGGAATCGGGCGTGTCGTCGCAGTAGACGATCTGGTCGTGGAAGTAGGGCTCGCCGCCCTCCTCGTCGGCGTAGGTGAGCGAATCGACCACGATTTGCCCCGTGTCCGCCGGCATCATCTTGTTGGCAGAATGCTCCTCGAACACGAGAAGGCGCCGCGCCGAAGGCTCCCACGCGCAGCGCACGAACCGCCACGGGTCAGGAAACCAGCCCCAGTCAATTCCGTTGCGGATACGCTCGAAGTTGCGGATGCGCGAGTCGGGAAGCCGTGCGTCATGAACGTTGTCGAACACAGCGCCGCCGGTGCCGACGATCTCGCCCAAATACTCCCAGCGCCAGGCCGTCTCATTGGTGTCGCGCAGGTATTCCGCCTCCTCGATGAACGGCGCGCCGAGCCACTCGGGATGCGAATCGATCACGTCCAGGTAGGAAGAACCGCGAACAAGGGTGTCCTCCCTGCGTTTGCGCTCAAGAAGCTCCACGTTCACCCAAGACCACATCGTCTTTGGCGGGTTGTAGCTGTAGAAGATCCAGAACCGGTCTCCGCCGCGGCGAAGGCTGTTCAATATCGAGCGGATCGTGTCCAGCCCCTCGAACTGGTCGACCTCCTCGAGCCACGCAACCGCAGCGTATCCCCTGGTGAACTTGACGCCTTTAAGCTTCAGCGGGTCGTCGGCCCCTCGGAACACGATGCGCTGCCCCGTGGGCGTGTACACGATTTCCATGGGGCTCACCTTCGACTTGAACACCGATTCGAGCCCCAGCACCTCGATGGCCCACAAGATCTGCTGGAACACGGAATCACGCAGCGTGTTGCTGAAGCGACGGATCACCACCGCGTTCGTCTGCGGGAAGGCGATGATGAGCATCACGATGCACACCGATATGAACGAGCTCTTCGTGGACCCGCGCCCTCCGTGGAGCCAGTAATGCGTATGGCCATGGGCCATGACGTCCGACAAGACCGGATGGAAACGCTCGATGACGAAGTCGCTAACCTTGGTCACCGCCATCTTCACCACCTCCATCCATGTCGCCGGCAGCTGAATCGCCGCCGCCCTCGTCGTCGGTCATCACTTCCAATTCCAGGCCCAACGTCAGCTGCACCGGTTCGGCGGCCTTCTCCTCGCGCCGGTCGGGCTTGCCGAACTCCAGCGGGTACTTGCGCTCGAGCAGCCATGCCGCCGCCGTCCAGTGCTGCGGTCGCATCGACGCGTTTCGTATCGTGACCAGCAGGTTCTTCTTGTAGTCGACCTCGGCCTTTTAATATGAGCAGAGCATTGTCAAGAGGTTAAAATGGGCCAGGTCGGAAATAGTATTCTGACCTGGCCCTATATCTTCACCCGCCAACCGCCCGCATGGATCGCGTGTCTGTTCGACGCTCGTCTTGCGGATTAAGATTCGGCCATGGCGCTTGCGCGCTGGTGCATTTCGTTGCTACGGCTGGCCCCTCGTCATCAATGCAGTCTTTAGGCGGGCATGGCGCCCATGCCGCTTCCCTGCAGCCTGGGCGCTGCG
>JAFUBE010000981.1 GCA_017460365.1 Eggerthellaceae bacterium | reverse complement strand
CTCGTGCCGCCCGCGGCGCGCCAGCGCCGAACCCCGCGCGGGCGTGAAATGGCATTAGAGACGCATTCCCCCTAATATCGGTTGATCCTGCACTTGCTCTTTATGCGCTTGATGTTCTCGGGCAACTCGTCATAGGGCATGTTCTTGGGCGTGTCGCACGTGCCCGATTCGCGCGCCACGTCGTAGTACCAGCATTTGTAATCGATGAAGTCGCGGGCGAGCTTCAACGCTTCGAGCTGAGCATCGATTGCCGCACGCCGCTCATACACGATGCGCCGGCGCTCTTCGATAGTCGAGTCGCCTTCGAGGTACAAATCGATGTACTCGCGGATCTCCTTTATCGGCATGCCGGACACCTTCAGCCGCTCGACGAAACGCATCCACTCCAAATCGTCCTCGTCGAACAGACGCCGCCCATCGCTCGAGCGTTGCTGGTTGGGTATGAGCCCGTTCTTTTCGTAGAAGCGAATTGTCGATGCCGGCATCCCCAGTTCGGCGGCCGCATCGCCTATCGTGTACATCTTCTCCATTTCCCTCCTCAGCCTTTCCGCTTCTTCCTCTTCGCTGCCACGATTCCCGCCCGCACATAATGGGAAACGCCCGCGACGAGCACTGCCACGCTCGCGTAGCGCGCCATCGAGATCGCAACCGGAACGCTGGGATCAGCATACGCGAACTGCACTTGCCCCAACAGGTACGACGGCATTCCGAGCTGCACGAACGAATACGCTCCGATGCAGCCGATGACGACGAGAACGATGCGCCCGGCCCACACCTGCCAGGATGGCATGCCCTGGGGAACGCGCACGTGGAATCCCGCGTGCGCGAAGGCGAACACGAACATCCAGTACGAGCACACCATGTGGACGCGCCTGGCCCACGCCGCACCCGGCAGCGCAGGCAAGAAACCGAATGCATGCTTCGAGACAACGAGGCTGCTCGCAACCTGCCCAACGATGCAAACGACAAGGCCCGCGAGCACGACGAGTTGCAGGACGCGCAGGACGTCGAGCCGTGCTCGCGGCACGGAAGCCAACCAGCGCCTGTTGAGCACGACATGTGCAACGACGAGTGCAAACGAGGCCACACCGAGCCATTCATGGGGCGCTTCCTGCACGAGCGCTGTGGCCATGAGCGCCACGAGAACTACGGCAAGCGCCACATCGACTGCAATCTTCAACGCCCTTTTACCGTTTGCCCGCACGCCTTTCACCCCTACACGCTTGCAGCTACCCAGGAATCGATACGCGCCATATTCGATGATACGCTATCGCCAGACAGCGAAAGCCCATCGCGGATGTCGGCACCCGGGCAAGCAGCTGCCAAGTCGGACAAACAGCTCGCAAACCCGCTTCCGGCATGCGTGTTGAACGGATAGACCACCTTGCCCGTGCAGTCATGCTCGGCGAGGAAGCTCTTCACGATCTGCGGAAGATGGCCCCACCATGTGGGGAAACCCAGGTACACGGTCGAATATGCGCTCCAATTCGGCACGTCGCCCGCGATTTTGGGAAGCGTGTCCGCCGCCTGCTCGTCTTGCGCGATCTGCAGCATCTCGTTGTAATCGGTCGTGTACGGCGTGGCGGGCTCTATGCGGAAAAGCTCGGCGTGTGCGTCTTCGGCCACCCGGTCTGCTACGGCCAACGTGTTGCCCGACCACGAAAACACCGCCACGATCGCGTTACCTGAAGCCGCAGATGCCGCAGTCGAGGACGTAGAAGACGCGTTCGAAGACGCCGATGACGCAGTCGAAGACGCCGACGTGGCACTGCTTTGAGAACTCGACGAAGCGCTCGCCTCCTTCGCCGAACTCGATGAGGACTGGCTTGCCGTCGAAGAGGACTCGCTGCGAGGCGCCGAACATCCTCCGAGCAAACTGGTGCCCGCAACCGCCCCCATCGCGGCAAATGCGCCTAGCATCTGCCTTCTCGTAATGCCTTTTCCTTCCATCGTAGTTACCTCCATTCCGATTGAAATCCGATGAATACTTCCGAATCTCCAACTAGGCGATTTCCACAAGTTCGTAGGCGCGGCTCCCCACGCCAAGCGCTTCAGCGGCTTCTAGCACGTGCGTCCCGTCGCGGCTCTCGATGCGGGCGATGAGGTCTGCGCTGTCGTCGTTGCTCGAGTAGACCAGATCGACGCACGCCTGGTCGAGGGCGACCGGGTCTGCCGATGCCAGGATTCCGATATCCGCCATTTTCGGTGGCGCAGGATTCGAATCGCAATCGCAATCGACCGACAGGTTGTTCATGACGTTGACAAACAGCATGTTGGGCTGCGCCTTGAGCACCGCGCTCGCAGAGTCGGCCATCGATTCCAGGAAATCGGGAGTGGCCGCACTCGTCCAGCTCGTTCGATTCGTCCCCGCCGAATGGATATTCAGCTTCCCTTCGCGCGACGCCATGCCAATGGAGATGTTCTTGAGCGCGCCGCCGAAGCCGGCCATCTGATGTCCCTTGAAATGCGAGAGCACCAGGAAACTGTCATAATCCGCGAAATGCGCGCCCACCAGGTTCTCGCTCAGGTGGTAACCGCCCTGCACGGGAAGGGAAAGCGATCCGTCCTCGTCCATGATCTGAAAATCGGATATCCCCGTGAAGCCGTGATCGGCTGCGACTTGGTAATGGGCAGAAGTCGTCCCGCGCGAACCGCCGTATGCCGTATTGCATTCGACGATCGTGCCGTTCACCGCTTGGACGAGGCCCGAGATCAGGTCGGCCTTCAGGTAGTGGTTGCCGCCGGGCTCGCCCGTGGAGAGCTTCACGCCCACTTTGCCGGCAAGGCCGGCGCCGATAGCCTCGAAAACCGACTGCAACGCAGCCGGATTCACCGCGCGGGCGAAATACACTGCAGGGGTGGTCTTGCGTGCGGCGCTTGATGACGAGCTCGAAGCGGTTTCGGTCGACGCGGCAGAAGCGCTCGACGACGAACTGCTCGCTTGGCTCGACGAAGCGGCAGGCGCCTGCCCCCCGCACGCCGTGAGGCCCGCGAACACCGCGGCACCACCTGCGACCGCGCCAAGCTTCACAAACGACCTTCGCGTCATATGGCTTCCGAATTGCCCTTTCCTGTGTTGTGTCATAGCAACCCACCTTTCGCCGGAAGAAAACGGCCATCGTGCGCCACTTCGCGACAGGCATGACCTGGCGCATTCGCGTACGCGATTCGGCGCTGGCGCGCCGCGGGCGGCACGAGTGCCGCCCCTACGGAGGCTTCCGCAAGGTCGAACCGACTCCGTAGGGGCAACAGCGCCAATCTCTGTCGTGAAGTGGCGCACTGCTTTACGACATCGCAGGAAAGGATTGTGCGACTTAAACTATGGTTT
>JAFUBE010000980.1 GCA_017460365.1 Eggerthellaceae bacterium | reverse complement strand
TCACCCGGCGCCTGGTCCTCTAGACGGAACGCGTCTTTATCGCCACCGTGTGACACTTCCCGTCAGACACACTCTGTCACTTTCGCGACGCGGCTCCCTGGTCCGCAGGCCCCTCCACGAACGTGACAGATCGTGTCTGACGGGAAGTGTCACACGGTGGCGATGAAGACGCATCTACCTTGGTTGGCGTGCTTCTTCCGTTTGTTCACGTCGGAGACTTTTCTGCCTTACGCAAAATGCCCAATAACCCAACGGGTGTATTATGCATAATGCATAATGAATTAGTGTCCGCAATCCAGTTAACTGTAATGCGGGTTGAGAGGTAAAAATCCCTTATAACTGCAGCATGAAAGGGGTGGGTCTGTGGAGAACAAGTTCAAGGACGCACTTGAGAAGGGCGAGTTCGTCGTCACCTGTGAAATCATTCCCGGACGCGGCGCGCATGAAGACGCGCAGGAAAAGGAGTTCGAGGAAGCCAAGAAGATCTACGCGACCGGCCGCGTGCACGCGATGTCGATCACCGACAACCCCGGCGGCAACCCGGCGCTTCTGGCCGACCGACTGGGCGAGGAGTTCACGCGCGACGGTATCGTGCCGCTCGTGCACTTCACGTGCAAGGACCGCAGCCGCAACCAGGTCATCTCGCAGCTCTACAGCATGGAGCGCGCGGGAATCGAGAACATCCTGTTCATGACCGGCGACTACCAGTCGACCGGCTGGGCGGGGCGCGCGCGTCCGGCCTTCGACCTCGACTCGGTGCACGTGCAGATGCTCGCTTCCGAGATGAACGCGGGCCTGGTCGTGCCGGGGCGCAAGGGCGACGTGACCGAGAAGCAGACGCACTTCTTCAACGGCGGCGTGGTGAATCCCTTCAAGTACCTAGAAGGCGAGGTCATCCCGCAGTACCTTAAGATGGAGAAGAAGATCATCGGCGGGGCGAAGTTCCTCATCACGCAGCTCGGCTACGACGCTCGCAAGATGGAGGAGATCATCCGCTACCGCGACGAGCGCGGCTACGACACGCCCATCATCGGCAACGTGTTCCTGCTGACGCGCGGCGCGGCCAAGCTCATGCAGAAGGGCGCCATCGCCGGCTGCTACGTGAGCGATGCGCTGCTCGCCAAGCTCGAGGAAGAGGCGAAGGCCGAAGACAAGGGCAAGGCCGCCCGCGTCGAGCGCGCCGCCCGCATGGTGGCCATCTACAAGGGGCTCGGCTACGCGGGCGTGCACATCGGCGGCTTCGGCGTAACGGCCGACATGCTGAACACGATCCTCGACCGCGCCGAAGAGCTCGCGCCGACGTGGCGCGAATGCGCGGCCCAGGAATGCTGGGGCAAGCCCGGCGGCTATTTCGTCTACGAGCCGGAAGTCGGCGCCGACGGCAAGCCGACCGGCTTGAACGCCCCCGCGAAATCCCCCAAGCCCGAGACTGCACGCGAGAGCAAGGTCTTCAAGCGCTGGGGCCTGTCGAAGTTCTTCCACCACTGGGTGCTCACGCTCGGCAAGCGTGGCGGCAAGATCCTCGAGCGCCGCATGGACACGCTCGACCGCAAGAAGGGCGTCTACCGTCACCATGGCCTCGAGCACACGGGCAAGTCGATGCTCTACGGCTGCATGGATTGCGGCGACTGCGGTTTGGAAGCCACGCTGTACACCTGCCCGATGACCCAGTGCCCGAAATGCCAGCGCAACGGGCCGTGCGGCGGCACCTTCGACGGCTGGTGCGAGGTGTTCCCCGGCGAGCGCTACTGCATCTGGTACAAGGCGTACCACAAGGCGAAGAAGGACAACAGGCTCGACCGCATCACGACTTACATCACGCCGCCGAACCACTGGGAGCTCTACGGTTCGAGCCCCTGGAGCGCCTACACGCACCGTCGCGACAACTGTGCGGGTCGCATCCCGGTGTCGCTCGGGCTCGACGACGGCGTGAAAGGCGGCGTCACCGACGAGACCGACCTGCTGAAGAAGGTCGACACGAACCTGCCGTAAGATTTACGTAGGTTGGGGTTTCCCAACCTACGCGTTTATGTAATAGGGAACCATGGCCTTTCGCGGAAAGGGACGGAAGGCCTGGAAGATATCGAGCTTAAGGAGGCTTGAAAGATGGCAAAGTCCGACATCGAGATCGCGCAAGAGGCTAACATGCTGCCTATCGAAGAGGTGGCGAAGAAGGCCGGTATCGACTGGGGGACGTGCGAGCCCTACGGTCATTACAAGGCCAAGGTCGACATCCACTCCTACAAAGACGCCCCGATGAAGGCGAAGCTGATCCTGGTCACGGCTATCAACCCGACGCCTGCCGGCGAGGGCAAGACCACCACGTCGGTGGGCCTGCACGACGCCCTCTGCAAGATCGGCAAATCGTCGATGCTGTGCCTGCGCGAGCCGTCTCTCGGCCCCGTGTTCGGCGTGAAGGGCGGCGCGGCCGGCGGCGGTTACGCCCAGGTCGTCCCCATGGAAGACATCAACCTGCACTTCACCGGCGACTTCCACGCCATCGGCGCAGCTAATAATCTCATCGCCGCGATGCTCGACAACCACATCAAGCAGGGCAACGAGCTCGACATCGACCTGAACAACATCATCTGGCGCCGCTGCGTCGACATGAACGACCGCCAGCTGCGCAATGTAGTCGACGGCATGGGTACCGCCGGCGACGGCGTCTGCCGCGAGGACGGCTTCGACATCACCGTTGCCTCCGAGGTTATGGCCGTGTTCTGCCTGGCCACCGACCTCGATGACCTGAAGGCCCGCCTCGGCCGCATGGTCGTGGCCTACAGCCGCTCCGGCAAGCCGGTCACCGTGGCCGACATCAAGGCCGAGGGCGCGTGCACCGCGCTTCTGAAGGACGCCATCAAGCCGAACCTCGTGCAGACGCTCGAGAACAACCCGGCGTTCGTGCATGGCGGCCCCTTCGCCAACATCGCGCATGGCTGCAACTCGGTCCAGGCGACCACCCCGGCCATGAAGATGGCCGACTACGTGGTCACCGAGGCCGGCTTCGGCGCGGACCTCGGCGCCGAGAAGTTCCTCGACATCAAGTGCCGCTACGCCGGCATCCAGCCGAGCTGCGTCGTCATCGTCGCGACGGTGCGCGCGCTCAAGCACAACGGCGGCGTGGCCAAGGCCGACCTGAACAACGAGAACCTCGAAGCTCTCGAGGCTGGTCTTCCGAACCTTCTCCAGCACGTCTCGAACATCCAGGACGTCTTCGGCCTGCCGGCGGTCGTGGCCATCAACGCGTTCCCGACCGATACGCAGGCCGAGCTCGAGCTCGTTCAGGCCAAGTGCAAGGAGCTCGGCGTTAACGCCGTGCTCGCCGAGCACTGGGCGAAGGGCGGCGAGGGTGCCAAGGCGCTCGCCGAAGAGGTCGTGCGCGTGTGCGACACCGATAACGACTTCAAGTTCTCCTACGATGTGAACATGTCCATCGAGGACAAGCTGAACGCCATCGCCACCAAGATCTACCACGCCGACGGCGTCGACTTCGCCCCGAAGGCCAAGAAGCAGCTCGACGCGCTCGTGGCCAACGGCTTCGACAAGCTGCCGATCTGCGTCGTGAAGACCCAGTACTCCTTCACCGACGACCAGTCCAAGCTCGGCGCGCCGAAGAACTTCCGCATCACGGTGCGCAACCTGAAGATCTCCGCCGGCGCCGGCTTCATCGTGGCGCTCACCGGCGAGATCATGACGATGCCCGGCCTGCCGAAGGTGCCCGCCGCCGAGAAGATCGACGTGACCGCCGACGGCAAGATCGTGGGCCTGTTCTAGGAAACGGTACGAACGCGAGGGGCAGGCGTGCGCGCTTGCCCCTTCTTGTAAGGAGGTCTCATGACCGATAAGATGATGGACAAGAGCTGCACCGAGTTCGCCGCCGAGCTGGCGGGCAAGGTTAGCGTGCCGGGTGGCGGCGGGGCTGCGGCCTATGTGGGCGCACTCGGCGTGGCGCTGTGCAGCATGGTGGGCAATTTCACCACCGGCAAGAAGAAGTACGCCGAGTACGAGGAAGACGTGCAGCGCATGCTCGCCGAAGGCGAGAAGGTGCGCGCCCGCCTGCTCGAGCTCGTCGAGGAAGATGCCGCCGCGTTCTACCCGCTGTCGCAAGCGTACGGCATTCCGAAAGAGGATCCGACGCGCGATGAGGTGCTGGAGAAATGCACGAAGGACGCGCTGGCAGGCCCGCTCGAGATGATGCGCCAGATCGCCAAGGCCATCGAGCTTCTCGAGGAAATGAATGTTAAGGGCTCCCGCATGCTCATCTCCGACGTGGGATGCGGTGCCGTGTGCGCCGCCGCTGCCATGCGCGCGGCATCCATGAACGTGTTCATCAACACGAAGGGCCTGAAAGACCGCGACTATGCCGATAAGGTCGAAGCCGAGGCAGACGAGCTTTTGGCTTACGTGCCCCGCGCCAAGGCCGTGGCCGATGAAGTTGCCGCCGGCATCCGCGCATAGCGCAATGGTGGAATTATACGAAAGGATCACCAATGGCTGAAATTCTGAAAGGCAAGCCTGTAGCCGACGCCATGAACGAAGAGCTGGCGCCGCGCATCGAGGCGTGCAAGGCTGCTGGCGTAACGCCGACGCTGGCCATCATCCGCGTGGGCGAGCGCGACGACGACCTGTCGTACGAGCGCGGCGCCACGAAGCGTTGCGAGACGCTCGGCCTGGGGCTTAAGAAGTTCGTGCTCGATGCCGAATGCACCCAGGAAGAGCTCATGGCTGCTATCGACGAGGTCAACACCGACCCTTCGATTCATGGCTGCCTCATGTTCCGTCCGCTCCCCAAGCACCTCGACGAAGTTGCCGCCTGCGCGGCGCTCGACCCGGCGAAAGACTCCGACGGCATCACGCAGGGTTCGCTCTACGGCGTGTTCGCGAACCAGCCGGTGGGCTTCCCTCCGTGCACGGCCGATGCCTGCATGCAGGTGCTCAAGCATTATGGGTATGATCTGACCGGAGCG
>JAFUBE010000979.1 GCA_017460365.1 Eggerthellaceae bacterium | reverse complement strand
GAATCTGACGGTTACGGACATGGCCTCAAGGGCGGACATTATGGCTTCCGTCTCTATGTTGGCGTCGACGCATACTCTGAGGTGATTCATGACATCGTAGAACTCAAGGGACATCGCGACCTCGTAAGGTATAGCGAACGTCCTCTCGCCCTTCTCGGTGAGGATGCTGTGCGTGAACACGCCGTCAACGGGGTCGGCCGTATTAATCGCGTCGGCAAGATAGACTGGAAGAAGGGTTTTCTCCGAAGCTGAGAAGTGGTCGGAGAGAAAGACAACAAGGGACGCTCTTGCGGTGAGGACGGCGAGCGGGTTGAGGTCGAAGCCGTAGAGCCCTTCAAGTATCTCCTTTGCGGTGTTCCTGGGATGGGCGTCCTCGAGACGGCGCTTGACGGCCTCGAGGAGGAACGTGCCGCTACCGCAGGTGGGGTCGAGCAGTGAATCGTACATGTCCCACCCCGCGGTTTCGATCACGTGGGATGCGAGCCAGTCTGGCGTGTAGTATTCGCTTAGCGCATGTCTCATGGGGGCTGGGGTGAACTCCATGTAGAGGCCCTTAAACAGGTCGAGGACCGACTCGGGACTCTTCATCGTAACGTCGAAGTCCATAGAACCGAGATGCGTGAGGAGCGTTTGCAGGCAGTTTTGCAGGGATGGCGCGACATCCTCGCCCAGATACCACGAGAAGAAGTCCGTGGTCAGCATGTTCTGGATGCCCCGAAGCTGGAAGTAGCTGCCGCTCTCTACATTGCCCAGGAATTCGATGGCCGACGAAGATGCAGGCAATTGCTCTTCGCCTTTGTCCATCAGCGCATGGACAGCACACACCTTGGCTACTATGGCGATATAGGTGTTGAGGGCGAACACATAGGCCTGCGGCTGCTCCTCATAGCTTACCCCATGCATGGTAGCGGCGCTAGACAGATAAGTTTGAAGGCGCTCGGAACTGATGCCATCCACTTGACCGAACAGGCGGGCCCATTCCGTAAAGATCAGCTTCGTGCGCGTTGTGGACGGATTAGCGATCGCCTCGACGACGGACCCATAGAGAGCGGGAATGACCTGTCTTCCAACCTCGGTGTCTGGGCCAATGAACTGCTTTAGGGTCATCGGGCTAACGAGCGGCTTGCCTCCTTGCTCGATCAGCAGCAGAAGCTTGTAGAGGCAGTCCGCGTCGAAGGGCTGCGGGTCATCCCAGAAGATATCGTCCTCGCGGATGTAGCCGAACGAGATGGTCTCCCCGTCCCAAACGACCAGGGTATACGCGCCGTTTCGGCGCCCTTCCTCCTCCGCCAGAAGCTTGCAGTAGTCTTCCGCCTGTTGCCTAGCATGCCTCAGCTGCGAACCGACCATGCGGTTGAACGACAGTGGTGGCTCGTATTCTATGATTGTGGAGCCATGTACGGCGTCGAGCCGATACTTGCCTGAGCGGAACGAGTGCTCATATGTATATGGATTCCAGAAGATATCCCTTTGCGTGCATATCGTCTTGAGGATATCCTCGATCTTGATTTTGAGCTGCTCCTCGTTCTCCGACGCTTGTGCGGCCTCCAATATTGCGGAGACATGAGGTGCCAATTCTTGCTTTGAGGGGATCTTGTCCCTATCGATGACCGGTGACATCTATTCCTCGTTCTCTTCGCTCTCGTCTATTACTACATCGAATGGCATACCTCTGTGCCGGATAACCGCCCTGAGAAAGATGTTTACTGCCGCAGACATTGACAGCCCGAGCTCCTCGAATACATCATTTGCCTGCTCCTTTATCGCTGGGTCTATCCGAACCGTTGTTGTCGGAATCGTAGGCATGGCAACCTCCAAAGTCTTAGTGAACTACATTGTACATCACCATATACAAGATCACGGGTATAGCCGTGAAACGGTGTCACTTCGGTCGTCACGTTAGCGCTGACCATCAACCAGCGAATAAAATCAGCTTGAAGCGACATCACGGTTGTATTCCATACCTCTCGAATAGCTGAACCAAAGCGCCGAAATATAGCTGACCACTTGGCTGGATGGCGGACTCGGCCATGATTCCGCTAAACACATTCACGATTAAGTGCCACGTGGCCGGACCGAATAACTCGGCACCGGGGCAAGCAGCCGTCAGATCTGTCACATACTGGTCGAAATCGGTCGCCGCCATTTGGCAAATCGACAGCCTCCCAAGATGGTTGTACAGAGCGCCTACCGCGTGAAAGACCCGGGCAATGTCCGATTTGAAGCCAGGTTTAGCCATTGCAGTGGTTACAACCGCAATTCCGTGCTCGACATATTCCAGCACCGATTTGGCACCTTCGATATCAGTGATCGTGTCGAGCAT
>JAFUBE010000978.1 GCA_017460365.1 Eggerthellaceae bacterium | reverse complement strand
TTGCATATTCCCGCACGGCGCTACCGTGTTGGCGGTTGGCAGACAGCTTCAGCATTACCTGCGACACAGCGCTGATGAACACGCTGACGAGCAAGATGCCGGAATACAGGAGCACTGCGTCGTTCACGAGACATCGCCCCCCGAAACATCGCCCGCTTCTAGCGATTGCGCGGCGTCGGACGCGCTGCCAAGTGTGCCTTGTTCCGCATCGGCGTGCGAGAACAGGGCGATTCCGGCAATGATCATGATTGCGCCCACGATCTTGAACGGCGTAATGCTTTCGCCGAACAGCACGGCGCCCCAGAAAATGCCCCACACCACCGTGATGCCGCGGTTTGCGTACGCCGTGGTGAGCGGCATCCGTTTTATGACCTGCTGCCATCCCAACGCGTAACCCGCCAAGATGACGAGCACGATGCCATAGCACGCGATGAAGCCCAAGCTGAACAAGTCGAAGCCCGCCGCGTATTTACTCGCCACGTCGGCAAGCGAATAGAACAGCAGCAGCACATGCAGGACGAGCAATGTTTTTGCGCGCGACCAGTTCATCAGTTCGCCATTCCGCCTTCTAGCTCTGCGGGCAGGTACGGTGCAAGGTCGGCTACGCCGGGCGCGCTCATGACGAAATGCCCCAAACGCGTCGAGCTATCTGTAATGTGGTGCGAGCCGGCTTGCGCCTTGCGCAACGCCTCTTCGTCTAGATGCACGTACCGCACGAAATCGGGGTGGTCGATGCGCAGCTGGTCGAGCGCCCGCCGGTCGGCTTCGCCAAACAGAAACCGCACGGCAGCAGCCGCGGGCTTGTGGCAAGGTGCCAAGTCGGGCTCGATGCCAAGTGCTACATCTACCACCGCTCCCACGAAGTCGATGCCCGTCGAAAGCTGCACGAGATGGCTGCCGATGCAGTCACCGCCCATGCGCGCGCCGATTTCGATGATGCGGATGCTTCCGTCGTGGTCGATTTTCAGCTCGGAATGCGAAGCGCCGTAACGGATTCCCAGCGTGCCAAGCGCATGGGCAACAACCTGGCGCACGCGCGCAGATGTCGGTTCATCGATTCCCGCCGGCTGCAGATGGGAGGTCTCGATGAAATGCGGCGCGCCCGTCGTGCCCTTGCGCGTGATGGCCAAGATGCGATGCTCGCCCTTCCAGCTTATGCCCTCGACACTGAACTCGTCGCCGCTGACGAATTCCTCGACAACAGCCTGGCCGGCAAAGCCCTGTTGCAGCGCGTCGTGCAGTGCCGAACGCAGCGCATGCGGGTCGGACCCTTCGAGTTTCGTCACGCCACGGCTGCCCGAACGATCGGTCGGTTTCACGATAAGCGGATAGCGCAAGCCCTCCTGCGCCGGGTCGAATGAATCCGCATCGCCAGCCGAAACGGCGACGCTGCGCGGCGACGGGTCGCCCGCTTCGGCAAACGCGCGCCGCATAGCTGCCTTGTCGGTGGACACGTGCGTGCATTCGGGAGAATTGCCCACGAGGCCCAGCGCCTGCGCCGTGTGGTTCACGGCCAAAGTTGCAAGGTCGCTTGCTATGGTGCAAATGCCATCGA
>JAFUBE010000977.1 GCA_017460365.1 Eggerthellaceae bacterium | reverse complement strand
GGCCGCGCCGGGCTCGCCGCCGTCGTTGCCGCCAGCGTTGGGGAACACCTTGTCGCGGCTGATGCGCCAACGCCCGTTCACCTTGTCTGCGGGGATGCGGCCCTCGGTGATGCCGCGCCGCACGGAGTTCACGTGCTCGCCGGTCACCTCCGCCTGCTGCCTCGGGGTCATGAACATCGGCAGTTCCTCGAACTTGTTGCCCATAGTGCTTTCCTTTCTCCGAATCGTCCTTCCTAGGCGCAATTGCGGACGCGCCGGGGTTTCGTTGCCCTTCGTGGGACTCCGATGTGCTCCGTTGCGTCCGCAGGCCGTAGGGTAGCACAAAACATCCCATCTGAGCTAACTAGAGTTAAAGTATTTGGTATAATGGTCCCGTAAGCATTGTTCGTTTCGTTGCGTCGTGGTATGATTCGTTGCGAATCGTTGAACCGTTCACCGGCGATACGCGCACCGCTACACCACAGAACGTACACATTCGGGAGGTTTCAGGGCATGGCGAAGAGCATCAAGGACCTACGGCAGGAGAAGGGCTACCGCAGCGCCCGCGAGTTCGCGGACGCCCTGGGCATCGCCACGTCCAGCATGTCGCGCTACGACAAGGACCCCGAGTCCATCCCCCTCAAGCACGCCTGGGCTATGGCGGACCTCCTGGACTGCTCCATAGACGAGGTCGTGGGCCGCGCCCGCGTCACGTCCGGCGCCAGCGAGCTGCAGGACTTCTACGACGGCCTGCTGCCCGAGACCCGCTCCCTCGTGGACGAGTTCATCGAGTTCGCCGGCATGAAGGACAGGGCCGCACGCAAGCGGGCGCAGGCTGAGGAGGACGGCAAGTACGACCGCCTCTGCCAGTTCCACGAGCGGGCGTTCCGCCAGGCGCTCTACGACAGGGCGGGCTTCGGCGAGGTCGTCGAGTTCGACACCCCGGCCGACGAGCGCGCGGCGTTCGTGCTGTTCCTGCGCGAGCAGGCAGCCGAGAAGCGCCGCCCCGGCATAGACCTTCATATCGAGGGGCTGGAAGAGGAGATGCGCGGCGGCTACATCGACGCCGACGGCGCCGAGAAGCACTGGTCGGACGAAGAGCTCCAATCCATGCTCGCCGAGGAGCGGGCCCAGATGGACGAGGAATACGGGAAGAAGGACGAGGAGGTGATAGCCAAGGTCATGGAAGCCTACGACAGGCTGCACGGATCCCGGGCGCTCGGCCCGGCCCCCAGGCTCACGATCGAGTACGCGGCGGTCCGCCTGCCCAAGTAGGCACAAAGCAAGTGGCCCGCAGGGTGCGCCAACACCCCACGGACCGGTGTCCAACTCTAGATTGCGCCTAGGAAGGACGGTGTCATTATATGGCATCCAATACCCGCATGGACAGCGCCCAGCCGCGCGTCCGCACCAATTCACCGCTGGCAGACCTGCGCAAGGCCGCAGGATACCGCAGCAGCCGGGACTTCGCCGCAGTGCTCGGCATCCCGGCGACCACCTACTCGCGCTACGAGCGCACCCTGGCAGACCCCGACAGCGGCATCCCGCTCCGCGCCGCATGGGCCATCGCCGACAAGCTCCACTGCTCCATAGACGCCGTGGTCGGCCGCGACGACGCCGACGACACGCAGGGCCGCGACCTCAACGCCGCGTACCGCACGCTCTCGGGCGGCGGCAAGGAGCGCTTCGACGAGTACCTGCAGTTCCTGGCCTTCCGCGACCAGCTCATCGCGACCCAGCAGGGCAGGTGACGGCGATGGCGGAGAAGACCAACGGCAAGGGAAGCATCTACCAGCTCGACAAGGGCAAGGACGGCAAGAAGCCGAAGAGCAAGTGCCGCAAGTGGCGCCTGGTCGTGTCGCTCGGCAAGGACCCGCACACCGGCAAGTACCGTCAGAAGGCCAAGAACTTCAACGGCACCTACACCCAGGCCCAGCGCGAGCTGCGCGAGTTCGTCGCCCAGATCGAGGGCGGAAACCTCGTCAAGCGCAACGGCTGGACCTTCAACGGCTACGCCAAACACTACGTGGACACCCGCGTGGCGGCCGGCGAGATCCAGGAGCGCACCGCCAACAGCCTGCGCGGAACGCTCAGGGCCCTGGGGTACCGCATCGGCGAGCTCAGGCTGCAGGAGATCACGCCTGAGGTCATCGAGGCGGCATACATCGACCTGCGCGCCGGCGAGAGCCTGTCCGGCAAGCCGCTTTCGGGCCGCACGCTCTACAACATCAACCTGTCCGCATACCTCATGTTCCAGAACGCCAAGGAGAAGGGCATCGTGGGCGAGAACCCGCTCGACAAGGTGCCCATGCCCAAGAAGGACACCAAGGAGAAGGAGTCGCTCTCGGCCAACGCCTACAGCGCCCTGATCTCGGCGCTCGACCCTACAGAGCGCTTCCAGTGCGCCGTGTTGCTCTGCGCGACGCTGGGCCTTCGCCGTAGCGAGTCGCTGGGCCTCTCCTGGGGCGACGTGGACTTCGCCAACGGCACCGTGAATGTGCACGCGTCGACCGACGACCACGCGGGCCTCAAGGAGCCCAAGACCGAGGCCGGCTTTTCGTCTCCGATCCATGCCCGAGCAGCTGGCCGCCGCGATCATGAAGCGCAAGGAGGCCGTCATGCCCTCGCTCATTAAGTACCATCCCCAGCGAGTCTTCCGCGGGGGCTCGACCGACGGCGAGCCCCCGGCGGGCTGCGTGGAGATCGACGGGAAGTACTACGACGTCGACGGGAAGGTGGCCGTCTGCGGCGACGGCGACGGCCACCGTCCGCTGCCCGACAGCCTCTCCCGCTGGTGGGCACGCCACCGCAAGGACTACGGCCTGGAGGGCTGGACGCTGCACGGGCTGCGCCACACGTTCCTGAGCCTCGCCGCCGCCCAGGGCGTGCACCCGTCGGTGATGATGCGCCTGGCCGGGCACAAGAACCCGAACATCACGATGAAGATCTACACGCACCTCAACATGGAGTCCAAGCGCGAGGCCATGGACGCCATGCAGGCTGCATACATGCTGGCAGGGTAGTAAAATGGTGCGAAGTGATGCGGGCGTGGCGCGGGCACAATTCCTGATTCTTTCTTTACTGGAAGTATGCAGGCAGACGGCCCGTACCAAGAAACAAGCCATCTACCTGCATCGTTGTAAGTGGGATTCAGTTACAATCCCGAGTGTACAAAGGGGACTGTCTCCTTGTCCTGTTTTCTCCATATCCTCAAAATGCACAAACGCCAATGGTAAGGTATTTCGCTATGCGAACCGCATGGCGCGTGTGCAGGCCCCCTGCATCTGCGTTTTGCGGAGGAAGTTGAAGCCGAAACATGAACGAAAACGCACTACCGAACGCGCCGCGCAACACGCCATCAAACGAAACGTCCGTTGCGGTTTCGGCGCGTCCCGCTATGGGGCATGCCCTTCGAATCTTGGTCGCTGCGCTTCTGGCGTCCGCTGTTCTTGCGGGCACCGCCCCTGCTCCCACTCATGCTGACGAGCTTGACGAGGCGTGGGCGGACCTGAACGCCAAGACCGCCGAGCTCGAGAGGCTTACCTCGCAGCTTGACGAAGCGCGCGCCAATGTGGACTCCTGCCAGGGCGAACTCGAATCGATCACGGGAAGCATCCTCGATTCGCAGGCCAACCTCGCTACGATCCAGTCGCGTTTTGCAGGTGTTTCCCGATTGCTCTACAAAGCCGACGACCTGAGCATTTGGCAGATCGTAGCCAGCTCCACCAGCATCGAAGAGCTTATCAGCCGCATTGCGCAGCTTGAGGCCATAGGAACCCAGGCTGCCAACCTTGCAGAGGCGGAAAAGCGCGTGCAAGCATCTCTTGAAGATGACTACCTTGCTGTGTCCTTGCTCAAAGACGAGGCGGAAAGGGCGGCCGAGGAGCTTGCATCCACTCAAGAGGCCCTTGAAGCGTCTGCCGCCGCCTTGGAAAAGCGTATCGACGAGCTCGAAGAAGAAAAGGCCCTTGCGGAAGAGGCGGCACGTGCTGCAGCAGCGCTTGAGGCTGCGGCTAAGGCTGCGCGCGAGGCTGCACAGGTCCAAGACACTACCATCTACAATGCCGCTGTCGACACGGAAGGCGCCTCTGCTGTCCCGGTGCGCGAAGAGGCGTCCGAAGAAGAGCAGGAGGCTCGTGCGGAGCAGGCAGTTGCGCAGGAGGCGCAAGACTACGTCGAACCCGCTTCCGAGCCTGAACCGGTCTCCACGGCCGAAGTTCACGAAAGCGGAGACACGTCCGGCTGGAGCTCGGGTCCTGCGAGCGCCTACGGCGGCTCTTCCGACCCAAGCACCCCCACTCCGGGTACGACGGCGACCGGCTCCGTGTGCGCAGACGACTCGGTGGGCGTCGCCGTTCCTCTTGCGTGGGGCCCCACCGCTTACTACGGCCGTTTGGTCGAAATCAGCTCTGGCGGCATGACCGTGGTGGCTACCGTCAACGACTGCGGCGGGATGGGCGGCGGGCGTCGTCCTGTGG